>NZ_JAHBDP010000074.1:0-71421 GCF_019956495.1 Pseudomonas sp. BF-B-26
GTGCACGGGGTGGGTGCAAAACATCAGAAGTGTGGTGAATCGACCATAGCTTTCGCGAGCAAGCCCGCTCCCACAGGGGATTTGTGATCAACACAGATCCCCTGTGGGAGCGGGCTTGCTCGCGAAGAGGCCCGCAAGAACGCTACAAGATTAAAGCCGACCGTATTCCTGCGCCGTACGATCAACCGCTCTCAGGGTTTTGCCAACCAGTTCATCAACCTCTTCCCGACTGGCAATCAACGCCGGCGCCATGATCATCCGCCCCAATGTCGAGCGAATAATCACCCCCTCTTCAAAGCCAATCGTGCGGCAACGCCAGGCAATGTCGTTCTCATTGGCAAAGCGCTTGCGACTGGTTTTATCCTCAGCCAATTGCAGCGCCGCCACCATGCCGACACCCTGAATATCGCCCACCAACGGGTGATTGCCGAATACCTCGCGCAAGCACTGTTGTAGGTACGGCCCGATGTCATCCTTGACCCGCGCCACCACCCCTTCATCACGCAATGCCGTGAGGTTGGCGATGGCCACTGCGGCCGCCACCGGGTGCCCGGAGTAGGTCAAGCCGTGGGCAAACACCCCGCCCTGCTCCACCAGCACCTGAGCCATTTTCTTCGACAGAATCAGACCGCCCATGGGGATGTAACCCGAGGTCAAACCCTTGGCGATCGACAGCGTGTCCGGTTCGAACCCGAAGTGCTCGTGGGCGAACCATTCGCCGGTGCGACCGAAGCCGCCGATCACTTCGTCAGCGCACAACAGCACGTCGTACTTGCGGCAGATCCGCTGAATTTCCGGCCAGTAACTCTCGGGTGGAAAGATCATCCCGCCAGCGCCCTGGAACGGTTCGGCGATAAACCCGGCGACCTTGTCCGCGCCTAGCTCGAGAATCTTCGCTTCCAATTGCTGCGCCGCCCGCAGGCCAAATTCGGCCGGGGTCAAGTTGCCCTCGTGGGCGAAAAAGTACGGCTCATCGATGTGTTCGATGTCGGGAATCATGCCGCCCATTTCGTGCATGAATTTCATGCCACCGAGCGCCGTCGCCGCCAGGGTCGAGCCGTGGTAACCGTTCCAGCGACCGATCATGATTTTCTTCTCGGGCTTGCCGAGAATCGTCCAGTAACGACGCACGGTGCGGATCAGCACCTCGTTGGCCTCGGAGCCGGAGTTGGTGTAGATCGCGTGGCTGTAGTGCCCCGGCAACAGGCTGAACAGCAGCTCCGAAAGCTCGATCACCTGCGGGTGGGTGGTGTGGAAAAACATGTTGTAGTACGGCAACTGCTCCAGTTGCCGGGTCGCGGCGGCGGCCAGATCCTTGCGGCCGTAACCGAGGTTGGTGCACCACAGCCCGGACATGCCGTCGAGGTAACGCCGACCATCGTTGTCCCACAGGTGCAGACGCTCGCCACGGACCATCACCCGGGGGCCTTCATCGTTGAGCGCTTTTTGATCGACGAATGCGTGGATGTGGTGCGCAGCGTCGGCGGCCTGGTAGTCGCGGGTTTCACGTGGTGTGGTCATCGCCAGTTCTCCGTTTTTTTATTAGCGGCTGTTATGAGCGCAGCTGAAACCAGGTGGTCTTCAACTGGGTGTATTTATCGAATGAATGCAGCGACAGGTCGCGGCCGAAACCGGATTGTTTGCCGCCCCCGAAAGGCACGGTCACGTCCAGCGCATCGACGCTGTTGACCGACACCGTGCCGGCTCGCAATTGCCGCGCCACGCGGTGGGCGCGATTGAGGTCGTCGGTCCACAGCGACGCGGCCAAACCGTAGACGCTGTCGTTGGCCAGTTGCAAGGCGTGAGCCTCATCATCGAACGCCGTGACCGCCAGTACCGGCCCGAATACCTCATCGCGAAACAGCGGCATGTCCGGGCTCACACCGGTAAAAATCGTCGGCTGAATGAAGTTGTCGGAGCCGTTGAAAATCGACTGTCGACCGCCACAAAGTTTCGTCGCTCCTTGGCGTTCGGCCTGCTGGATGAACTTCATGATGCGTGACGTCTGGCGGCTGTCGACAATCGCCCCGGCGCTACTCGACGGGTCCAATGGATCACCCGGCTGCCAACGTTCGGCCTGCACTTTGAGGCGCTCGACGAACTCATCATGGATCGAACGCTCCACCAGCAACCGCGAGTTGGCCGAGCACACTTCACCCTGATTGAAGAAGATCCCGAACGCCGCTTTCTCTGCAGCGAGGTCGAGGTCCTGACAATCAGCAAACACCAGATTGGCGCTCTTGCCGCCACACTCCAGCCACACCTGCTTCAGGTTCGATTGCGCCGAGTACTGCATGAAATATTTGCCGACTTCGGTGGAGCCGGTGAACACCAGACAATCGACATCCGGGTGCAGACCGAGGGCTTTTCCGGTCTGTTCACCGAGCCCCGGCAGCACGTTCAGCACGCCGGCTGGCAGGCCGGCTTCCAGCGCCAGCTCGGACAGACGCAGGGCAGAAAACGGTGATTGCTCGGCGGGTTTGAGGATCACCGAATTACCCGCCGCCAACGCGGGGGCGAGTTTCCATGCAGCCATGTCCAGCGGGAAATTCCAGGGCACCACGGCAGCGACCACGCCCAGTGCTTCGCGGGTGATGGTCGCCAGCACGTTCTGCGCGCTCGGGGCGATCTGGTCGTAGAGTTTATCGAGGCTTTCGGCGTACCAGCGAAACACCCCGGCGGCGCCTGGCACGTCGATGTTGTAGGCGTCCATCACCGGTTTGCCCATGTTCAGCGAATCGAGCAGCGCCAGTTCTTCGCGGTGGGTCATGATCAGATCGGCCAGGCGCAACAGCACCTGCTTGCGCTCACTCGGCGAACGCGCCGACCAGGTGCCGGCCTCGAACACCTGCCGCGCATTGCGCACCGCGGCGTCTACATCTTCTTCGCCGCACGCAACCACGTTGGCCAGGCACTGGCCGGTGGCGGGGTTGACCGCAGCGAAGGTCTGCCCCGACTGCGCCGCACGGGGTTTGCCGTCGATCACGGCTTGATCGGGAAACCGCAGCGCAGCAGCTTTTTTTTGCCAGTCTGTAAGCTCGAACACGTTCAGATGCTCCATGGGCTTTTCTTGTGAATTGGATGGTGGCCCAGGCCTGTGTCGAGGAAAAATAGTAAAAATGTCTTCGCAGACCATGAAAAAACTGGGCAGCCGATCTCCACGGTGGCGCGGTATGTGGTTATTGTTCAGGCACAACAACACCGTCGTCAGAACGGATGCAGTCGGCGCGAAAATTGCCTGGATGTCGACATCATCCACCCCGAGGTTTGCCGTGGCTGCCTACAACCTGCGTCAATTGAAGTACTTCATCACCACCGTCGAATGCGGCAGCGTCGCCGAGGCGTCGCGCAAGCTGTACATCGCCCAACCGGCGATTTCCACGGCGATCAAAGGCCTGGAGGACAGCTTCGGCGTGCAACTGCTGATCCGTCATCACGCCCAGGGCGTGTCCTTGACCCCCAGCGGCGCACGCTTCTACCGCAAGGCCCAGGAACTGCTGCGCATGGCCAAGGAGTTCGAACAGAACGCCCTCGCCGACAACGACGTGGTGGCCGGGCAAATCGATATCGGTTGCTTCGAAACGGTCGCTCCGCTGTATCTACCGCAATTGATTGCCGGGTTCTCGGCGCTGTATCCGGGGGTGAAAATCCGCATCCGCGACGGCGAGCAGCAAGAGCTGGTGCAAGGCCTGACCTCGGGCACCTTCGACCTGGCGATCTTGTATGAACACGACCTCGACGCCACCATCCAGACCGAACCACTGATGCCGGCGCAACGGCCTTATGCGTTGCTGCCGGCGGATCATCGTTTTGCTCAGCTCAAGCAAGTGTCGCTACGCGATTTGTGCCTGGAGCCGATGATTTTGCTGGACGTGCAACCGAGCCGGACCTACTTCGTCAGCCTGTTCGAAGAGTTGGGGCTGACGCCGAACATTGCCTTCAGCTCACCGTCGATCGAGATGGTCCGGGGCATGGTCGGGCAAGGCTTCGGCTTCTCGATTCTGGTCACCCGGCCGCATTCGGAATGCACCTATGACGGCCAGAAAGTGGTGTGCGTGGACATCGTCGAAGACGTCACCGGCTCAGGGCTGGTGGCGGCATGGTTGAAGCGCGGGCAGTTGACCAAACCGGCGCAGTTGTTTGCCGATTATTGCCGGGAGCAACTCACCGCGAAGGCCGGGACCAGAACATGAGCCTGGTGAACCCCTGTGGCGAGGGAGCTTGCTCCCGCTCGACTGCGCAGCAGTCGCAAAACAATTGCATGCGGTGTATCTGACACACCTAGGTGGCCGATTATGGGGCTGCTTCGCGCCCCAGCGGGAGCAAGCTCCCTCGCCACAGGTTTTGTGTTCGGTCATAGGGATTATTTACGGGGTTTGATTCGAGCGGTCGCCTCGGCGACCAGCGGGTCATCCGGCCAATAGTGCTTCGGGTAGCGACCTTTCAAATCCTTCTTCACCTCGGCATACGTGCTGCGCCAGAAGTTCGCCAAATCCTGGGTCACCTGCACCGGCCGTCGCGCCGGGGACAGCAAATGCAGTTTGACCACCTGCCGGCCACCGGCAATCCGCGGGGTCTCGGCCAGGCCGAACAACTCCTGCAACCGCACCGCCAGAATCGGCGGCTGTTCGCTGTAATCCAGACGAATCGACGAACCCGACGGCACGCTCAGATGGTGCGGCGCCAGCTCATCGAGCCGTTGCGGCAGCGGCCACGGCAACAGGTTATGGACGATGCTCGACAGGTCCAGATTGGCGAAATGACTGAGCCGCGAGACTTTGCCCAGATACGGCATCAGCCAATGTTCGAGGCTTTTGAGCAGGGCGGCGTCGCTGACATCCGGCCATTCACTCTGCTCTTTACTGCTGAGGTCCAGCTGCCGCAACAACGCCACTCGCGCCTGCCATTGACGCAGCTCCGGAGTCCACGGCAGCAGCTCCAGACCTTTGCGCCGCACCAGATTCACCAATGCCTGACTGCGAGCAGTTTCATCGAGCCCGGTCAGGGGTTCACGGCTGAGGATCAATTCACCGACCTTGCGCTGACGCTCGGCGCGCAACACGCCTTCGCGCTCATCCCAATCCAGTTGATCGACCACGCGCACTTGCTCGGCCAGCACCGAATCGAACAGCGCCGGATCGAAATCCGCCGCCAGATAAATCCGTTCTTCACGCTGGCCCTGACGACTGCCGAGATCGGCGATCACCAGCCACGGCTGCTTCATCAAACTGTCGGCTTCGGCGAACAACGCCGCACGGCCGTTGGCCAGACGATACTCCGCACCACCGGCACGACGCTGCTGGGCAACGCGGTCGGGATAGGCCAACGCCAACAGCGCGCCCAGCCAGCGCGGATGATCCGGATCGCTGACCGGTTCCGACGCTTTACCCCGCAGGTAACCGCGATACTGCCGCGCCAGTTGCCGGGCACGTTGCACGCCACCCTGAGCGCCGCGTGCGGCCCGTTCTTCGCCGGACAACAGCACCAATCGGCTGTGCAGATCCGCCCCGGCGCCACGCAAGATATCCCGCTCGCCGAGCAAGGCCGCGAGATCGCAGGCCATGTTGGCCAAGCCGAGCGCCTGACCGCGCAACAGCAAATGCGCAATACGTGGATGTGCCGGCAGTTCGGCCATGGCCTGACCGTGGCGGGTCAGCGCTTCGCCGTCCAATGCGCCCAGGCGCTCAAGCAAGTCCTGAGCCTGTGCATAAGCGGCGGCGGGCGGTACGTCGAGCCACACCAATTGCCCCGGTGTCACGCCCCAACGACCGAGCTGCAAGGCTAATCCGGCAAGGTCCGCCGAGAGGATTTCCGCACTGGCGTAGGCCGCCAGTTGCTCGTGCTGATCCTGCGACCACAAGCGATAACACACGCCCGGTTCCAACCGCCCGGCCCGGCCCGCGCGCTGAGTGGCGCTGGCTTTGGAAATACGCTGAGTATCGAGGCGGGCCATGCCGCTGCCCGGGTCGAAACGCGGTACCCGCGCCAACCCGGCATCGATTACCACGCGCACGCCGTTGATGGTCAGGCTGGTCTCGGCGATGTTGGTCGCCAGCACCACTTTGCGTTTGCCGGTGGGGGCAGGATCGATCGCGGCGCGTTGCGCGGCCAGATCCAGCTCACCGTGCAATGGGCAGAGCAAAACTTGCGTGCTCTCGCCCAGTGCATCGGCGAGTTGCTGATGCACCCGACGGATTTCCGCCTGCCCCGGCAGAAACACCAACACGCTGCCGGTTTCATCATTCAAGGCTTCGAGAATGGTTTGCACCAGACGCGGCTCGATGAATTCACCGGGCTGGAACGGCCGGCCCCAGCGCATCGCCACCGGGTACATGCGGCCTTCGCTGCGCAGGATCGGCGCGTCATCGAGCAACCCGGCCAGGCGTTCGCCTTCCAGGGTTGCCGACATCAACAGGATTTTCAGCGGCTGATCGTCACGAAACAGCTCGCGGCCATTCAGGCTCAAGGCCAGCGCCAGATCGGCGTCGAGGCTGCGCTCGTGGAATTCGTCGAAGATCAGCAGGCCCACGCCTTCGAGCGCCGGGTCGTCCTGCAAGCGTCGGGTCAGAATCCCTTCGGTGACCACTTCAATGCGGGTGTTGGGGCCGACTTTGCTGTCGAGACGAATGCGATAACCGACGGTTTCGCCGACCTTCTCGCCCAGCTCACTGGCCAGCCGCTCCGCTGCCGCGCGTGCGGCCAAGCGCCGCGGTTCGAGCATCAGAATGGTCTGCCCGGCCAACCAGGGTTCGTTGAGCAAGGCCAGCGGCACGCGGGTGGTTTTACCGGCGCCGGGCGGTGCTTCGAGCACGGCTTCGTGGCGTGTAGCCAAGGCTTCACGCAGGGCGGGTAAAACTTCATCAATCGGCAAAGAAATCATGCTGGCTCCAAAACAGAGGGCCGAGTATAACGGCGAACTGCCTGGCGTTCGTCGTGGTCCTAATTCATAACGGCTACGCTTCGTTTTCCAGATGACTCAGGAGATTTCATATGCGTGTTCCCTTTCGTTTGATTGGCGGTGTATTGGTCGCGACGTTGCTGACCCAGGTCACCGCTTGCGGGTCGATTTTCTACCCTGACCGTCGCGGTCAGATTGACGGCAAGATCGACCCGGCCATCGCCGCGCTGGATGCCGTGGGTCTGCTGTTCTACATCATCCCCGGGCTGATCGCGTTTGCGGTCGACTTCGCCACTGGCGCGATTTACTACGCGCCCGGCGAGACCGCACAGGTGGCCCCGGAAAAACTCAAGGAAGCCATCGGCGCCGACGGCAAGGTCGATAATCACAAGTTGCAGACTATTCTTGAAACTGAACTGGGCCGCAGCTTCCCGCTGGATGACCCACGCTTGATCCAGCACAAGGGCAGCGCCCAGCAACTGGCCATGTTCGGCCTGCAACCTGCGGCGTAACCCGTGCACATAAAGGAATAGCCGCACTTATGATTTCCAGCTCCGAACACGCCCGCCTGCTGCGGCTGGCGACCCGTGCCTCGGTGGCGGTGGCGTGCACGCTGATCGTCGCCAAAGCCATCGCCTGGTGGTTGAGTGGCTCAGTGAGCATGCTCGCCGGGTTGACTGATTCGACCCTCGACGGCGTCACCTCGCTGCTCAACCTGCTCGCGGTGCATTACGCCTTGCGCCCGGCCGACGATGATCACCGTTACGGCCATGGCAAGGCCGAGTCGCTGGCGGGCATGGCCCAGGCGTTGTTCATTGGCGGCAGTGCGGTGCTGATTGCCTTGCAGGCGATCGATCGACTGAAACACCCGGAACCGGTGGGGGCGCCCTGGATCAGTATCGGGGTGATTGTGTTTTCCCTGGTGCTGACCGTCGCCCTGCTGATGTTGCAACATCGGGTCGTCAAGGCGACCGGCTCCAACGCGGTGCGCGCCGACTCCCTGCATTACCGCTCGGACTTGCTGCTCAACGGCAGCATTCTGGTGGCGCTGGTGCTCGCCGAGTATGGCTGGCATCAGGTCGACCCGTGGTTCGGGCTAGGGATTGCCGCGTACATTCTCTGGAGCGCGATTCAGATCGCCCGGGAAAGTTTTACGGTGCTGATGGATGAAGCGCTGCCAACGGACGTCAGCCGGCACATGCTCGAACTGGCCTGCAGCGTACCGGGAGTATTGGGGGCGCACGACCTGCGTACGCGGGTTTCCGGCAACCAGTGGTTCGTGCAGTTGCACCTGGAGTTGCCGGGGGATTTGACCCTGTCAGTCGCTCACGGCATCAGCGATCAAGCCGCCGATGCGATTCACGCAGCTTATCCGCGAGCCGAAGTGCTGGTGCACGCCGACCCGCAGGAAGTGGCACTGGCAGGCAGGACTCAGAAAGAAACCTGATAGCCGCGACTGCTCAGGCAGTTGCCCTGGGCCTGACGGTAGGCTTGTACCACCGACGGGGCCGGCTGGTAGGTGGCCGTTCGCGGATCGAAGCCACTCTGCTGCACTGCGTATTGATAGCACTCGTAACCGTCCTGGTTGACCTGCTCTGGCGACTGACCGTTGGCCGGATACGCCACCACGTCATAACCATTGTTGACCGGTTGCGGCTGCGGTTGTACGGGGGGCTCGACCACGACGTAATCCTGAGTGCTTTCCTGATAGGCGTAATAAGCACCGGCCGCCAGGAACAACAGCGCCCCGCCGATCCACACTTCGCGCGCGTAATCGGGCAAGTAGCTGACGCGAATCCCGCGTGGCGGCTGCACCACCACGTAGCGCGGGCCTTGTGGGCGATACCAGTAGCCGCCGGAGTAGAAATAATCCTGACCACGGTACGGCACACGGTATTCACGGTCGGGGAAGCGATCGATCACATGACCGGGACGGTACTGCGGGCCAGGTCCCCAGCCATTGCCATGCCCGTCCGGGCGACCGGCCCAGCGATGGTCATCGGGACGCGGACCGTTGTTCTGCCAATGCTGATTGTTATCGTTGCGCCGCGGCACGTCCTGGTAGTAACCACGCTGTGGCTGCTGGGTCTGGCGCACGGTGTCGGGCCGGCCCTGGATCGGCAGGTCATTGGCCGGTGGCGGCGGTGGTCGAACCGGATTGTTGTAGTCGTGCGGCGCACGGTTTTGCCATTGACCGTCGTTCTGATTCTGGCCGTTGTGCTCGAACTGGCGACTGTTGTCGCCACGAATGATCTCGTTATTCTGCACACGTGGCTGGTTTTGCTGCGGATTGTTCTGCGGGCGCGGCTGGTAATTGCCGCCGTGGCCCTGATTGTTTCCCTGATGGCCATCCGAGCCGCGTTGCCCGCCATCGGGGCCACGGTCTTGCGGCTCATCGGCCAGCGACTGCGCAGTGACACTCACACACAGCAAACCAACACCGGCCAAACGCCAGATGCGCGACTTCATGCTTTTCCTCACTGCGGGTTAGGGCCTGTACGTAAGACTGGGAAAGCACAGGCCGGTTCTGCAACAGGTTATCAGTCGCGCAACTTATTTATTGAGGGCAGTCGGCAAATTCCGGGCAAAAGAAAAGGGAGACCCGTCGGCCTCCCTTTGAGAACTTCGTCCGTGCTCGACGCTTTTGACGTCGGCTCACCTCACGCCGTCTTCTGGACAGTGTGTAGCTCGGGGGTCGGCTCATCCCCGGTGGGGGGTGGCGACCGCAGCTGGCCTGATTGGGCGAGCCGCACTGACTGTTTGTCCGAGCAGTGATTCTGGTGATAAGAATAGGCTCGCGGCGCCGGCAGAGGATTGCGAAGATTGCTCAAATAAACATCACTTGCGCAATTTTTAACCCTGGATAGATAATCCACCGCAATAGTTATGACAAAGGCCTGATTGATGAGCAAACTCGACCGATACGACCTGAGCATTTTGGCGGAATTGCAGCGTGACGCGCGCATCTCCAACCAGGAGCTGGCCGAACGCATCGGCCTGTCCCCCTCGCCATGCTCGCGGCGGGTCAAGCAGCTGGAAGATGACGGCTACATCGCCCGCCAGGTGGCCCTGCTGGACCGCAAGATGCTCGGTCTGAGCCTGACGGCTTACGTGTTGATCGGCATGGACCGCCATACGCCAGAACGGTTCGAAAACTTCGAAGCGGCGATTCGTACGTTGCCGCAGGTGCTGGAATGCAGCTTGGTGACCGGGATGGATGCCGACTACCAGCTCAAGGTCGTCGTGCCGGACATGGACCATTATCAAAAATTGCTGCTGGGACACCTCACCCGGATTGAAGGGGTGACGAGTGTGCGGTCGAGTTTTGTGCTTAATCAGGTGCTCAACAGTACCGAGTTGCCGCTGACTCATCTGCGCAGCTGAGGGCGCCTTCGCGAGCAAGCCCGCTCCCACATTTGGAATGCATTCCCCCCGTGGGAGCGGGCTTGCTCGCGAAGACGCCGGCACAAGCGACGAATGACTGCGACACACCGACGCAGGTCAATACTCCGCCAATTCGCCGTGGCGTATACTTCAGCGCCTTTTAGCCCCGCCCGCGCTGGAGATGTTCGATGGATCCTGCAGTACTCGAAGAGTGGATGATGACCGGACTGGTCAGCATCCTGATCATTTTCATGGGTTTCATCGTCTGGGATCTGGCAAAGAAGTCCAAGGCCGGACGCTTTGGCTCGTTCATCCTGTTCTTCGTACTCGGCCTGGGCGTGGCCGCGTTCGTGATCAAAAGCGTGGTCATCGGCCTGATCGAATCCGGCACGTTATAAACGCGCCGGCACTTCCTTCCACTGGCCCTGATCGAGCCCTTCGATCGACCAGTCGCCGATTCTGACCCGCACCAGACGCAACGTCGGCAAGCCGACCGCCGCGGTCATGCGCCGTACCTGACGGTTGCGCCCTTCACGAATCACCAATTCCAGCCAGCTCGTTGGCACGCTTTTGCGAAAGCGTACGGGCGGGTTGCGTGGCCACAGTTCAGGTTCTTCCAGCTGCCGCGCTTCAGCCGGTAGCGTCATGCCATCGTTCAGCTCCACACCCTCACGCAAGCGCTGCAATTGCTCGGCACTCGGCTCACCTTCCACTTGCACCCAATAGGTCTTGGCCAATTTGTGTTTCGGGTCGGCAATCCGCGCCTGAAGCTGACCATCGTTGGTCAGCAGCAGCAAACCTTCACTGTCGCGGTCCAGCCGTCCTGCCGGGTAAATCCCGGGGATCTCGATGTAGTCCTTGAGCGTCGCCCGCCCTTCGCCGTCGCTGAATTGCGTCAGCACATCAAACGGTTTGTTGAACAGAATCAGCTTCGGCTCGGCCGGCGGCGCTTTGGCGACACGGCGCGGGGCTGAGGACGATGGCGCAGGCTTCACGCCAGGGCGGCGGGAAACGGGACGTTGAGGACGAGACATGGGAAAAGGAACATCTAACGGTCAGGGCTGCTAATGCTAGTGCCCTGACCGCTAAATAACCATGAGAACAATCAGCGGAACGGCGGCTCGTCGAAGCTGCGCAGTTTGCGCGAGTGCAGCGAGTTGAGTTCGGTGCGCAACAAATCCACCGCCTCGATGCCGATCTTCAAATGCTGGCTGACCGCGCGCTCATAGAAGGCGTTGGCCGAACCCGGCAGTTTGATTTCGCTGTGCAACGGTTTGTCCGACACACAGAGCAACGTGCCATACGGAACCCGCAAGCGATAACCTTGGGCCGCGATGGTGCCGCTCTCCATGTCCACCGCCACGGCGCGAGACAGGTTGATCAGCGGACGTTCCTGAGCCCAGCGCAATTCCCAGTTACGGTCGTCGTAGGTCAGCACGGTGCCGGTGCGCAGGCGTTTTTTCAGTTCGTCGCCCTTCTCTCCGGTGATATTGGCCGCCGCTTGCTGCAACGCCATTTGCACTTCGGCCAGGGCCGGAATCGGAATATTCGGCGGCACGACCCGGTCGAGAATCCCGTCGCGACGCATGTAAGCGTGCGCCAGCACGTAATCGCCAATCGTCTGCGACTGACGCAAGCCGCCGCAGTGGCCGATCATCAGCCAGCAATGCGGACGCAGCACCGCCAGGTGGTCGGTGATGTTCTTGGCGTTGGACGGGCCGACGCCGATGTTCACCAGGGTCACGCCGTGGCCGTCGCTGGCGATCAGGTGATAGGCCGGCATCTGATAGCGGTGCCAGACCACACCGGCGGCAATCGCCGAGGCTTCGCCGTGGTCCATGCTCTTTTCGATGATCACGTTGCCCGGCAAGACCATGCGCACGAAACGCGGATCGCTGCGCAACTGTTCCAGGCCATGGACGATGAACTGGTCAACGTAGCGGTGGTAGTTGGTCAGCAGAATCCATGGCTGCACATGACGCCAGTCGCTGCCGGTGTAATGCACCAGCCGGCGCAGGGAGAAATCCACCCGCGCAGCGTCGAACAAGGCCAGCGGCAGCGGGTCGGTGTTTTCCCAATCGTACAGACCGTCGGCGATGCCATCGGTCGCGGCAGACAAATCCGTACTCGGGAACACCCGCGCCAGCACGGCAGCGGTAACGCCGGAGCCGGCCAGTTCATCGCCCTGCTCGACCACGTACGGATAAGGAATGTTTTGCTGACTGATGCCGACTTCTACCGTCACGGTGAAGTCGTGCATCAGCGGTACCAGCTGTTCCAGCAGGTATTTACGGAAGGCGGCGGGATGAGTGACGGTGACGCTGTAAGTCCCCGGCAGTTGAACCTTGGCGTAGGCGCGAGTGGTCTGTGGGACTTCGCCCTGGCAAAGGTAGGTCAGACGCAGTTCGGGATAACGAAACATCGCACGCTGTTCGGCGTCCGGTTCGACTCGATCCTTGAGGTAACGCTTGAGCGCCTGATTCAGCGCGGTGGTTGCACGATTGTGCAAGAGCGCAAGCCGGTCCACGGCTTGCTCGGCGGTTTGAACGACAATAAAAGCTTCGGTCACGATCAGCATCCTGTGTTCTGACTTGCAGGCCTTCATCTTGCCTGCATCGTCGCTTCACGGGAACAGCGGTTGTTACACAAATGCCAAGTCCACCCTAGATCCAATGTGGGAGCGGGCTTGCTCGCGAAGGCGGACTGTCAGCCAACATAGCTGTTGAATGTTGAACCGCTTTCGCGAGCAAGCCCGCTCCCACATTGGTTCAGTACCGTTCACGCGAGCGAGGTCAAAATCCCTGAGGGGTCGACCGGGCGACAATCGCTTCCACCTCCACCCCTCGTGGCAACGCGCCATACACCCGACCGGCGGAACCGAGCCGGCTGGCAATGAAAGCGTCACTCACGGCCGCGTTACCCGCCTCCAGCAACAGCTTGGCCTGAAGGCCCAAGGCGATGTCTTCGGTGAGCTGCCGCGCACGATATTGAATGTCGCCGGTGTCCTTGAACGCTGCCTGCAATTGAGTGATGTGTGCTGCCAGGCGCTTGTCGCCATGACCATCGCCCAACTCGCTGAACAGTACGTCGAGCACACCCGGTTCCTTGGACAACGCTCGCAATACGTCGAGGCATTGCACGTTGCCGGAACCTTCCCACGTCGAATTGACCGGTGCCTCGCGGTACAACCGCGGCAGGATGCTGTCTTCGACATAACCGGCGCCGCCCATGCATTCGGCGGCTTCGTTGATCATCCCGGGTGCGCGTTTGCAGATCCAGTATTTGCCCACCGCCGTGACCAGCCGGGCGAACTTGGCTTCGTGCTCGTCATCCAGATGATCCAGCGCCCGGCCCATGCGCAGGCTCAAGGCCAGGGCGGCTTCGCTTTCCAGGGCCAGGTCGGCCAGTACGTTCTGCATCAAGGGTTGCTCGCTGAGCAATTTGCCGCCGACCTTGCGGTGAGCGCAGTGATGGCTGGCCTGGGTCAGGGCCTGGCGCATCAGCGAACTGGAGCCGACCATGCAATCGAAGCGGGTCATGGCGACCATTTCGATGATGGTCGGAACGCCCCGTCCCTCCTCGCCGACCATCCACGCCAGCGCACCACGGAACTCCACTTCGCTGGACGCGTTGGAGCAATTGCCGAGTTTGTTCTTCAGGCGCTGTATGTAGAACTGATTGCGCGTGTCGTCCGGGCGATGGCGCGGCAGCAGGAAACAGGTCAAGCCCTTGTCAGTCTGAGCCAGGGTGAGGAAGGCATCGCACATCGGCGCCGAACAGAACCACTTGTGGCCCACCAGTTCATACGCCTGGCCCGGACCACTGGCACCGACCGGAAAAGCCTTGGTGGTGTTGGCCCGCACGTCGGTGCCGCCCTGTTTCTCGGTCATCGCCATGCCGATGGTAACCCCGGCCTTGTGGGCCATGCCGACGTTGCGCGGGTCGTATTCGGTGGAGAGGATTTTCGGCAGCCATTGCTCCGCCAGATCCGCTTGCAGGCGCATCGCCGGGACGCTGGCGAAGGTCATGGTCAGCGGGCAACCACTACCGGCTTCGGCCTGGCTGTGCAGGTAGGTCATAGAGGCGCGGGCGACGTGGGCGCCGGACTGCGGATGTGCCCAGGGCAACGACGTCAAACCGTGCTCGATCGCCGTGCGCATCAACTCGTGATACGCCGGGTGAAATTCCACCAGGTCGATGCGATGGCCGTAACGGTCATGGCTGCTGAAAACCGGCTTGTTCTGATTGGCCAGGAACCCCGCTTCCATCAGCGGCCCGCCGGCCAGGGCGCCATAAGCGTCGATCCGCGACTCGGCCCAGCCGGCCCCGAAACGCCGCGACCACTCCTGCAACGGCAGGTCGATGCGATACAGGTTGGCGCCATCCAGCGACGGTGGCTGGTTGGTGACTTCGTGGGTTTCGGCGAACTGATGCAGGTTCATGACGGGGCTCCTTTGGTCAGCCAAGGAACTTCAGTTAAGCACCGCCCCCCGGCCGAACAAAGTGTCATATCTGCCTAACTGCCGGCGCTTTCACCCTGTCTTGGACACAGTACCCGGCGATAGAGCGCTGCCTGCAGGTCCTCGAATTTCACCGGCTTATTCAGATAATCGATCAAGGCACCGGTCGGGCAGCGCTCCCGATCAATGCTCAAGGCAATCACGAACACCGGCAGTTCGGCGCAGCCCGGCAACGCGCGGATCTGGCAACAGAGAGACGTACCGTCCAGCGGTGGAAGCTGGCAGTCGAGCAATACCGCATCGAAGGTTTCGCGCTGCAAGTGATCGATCGCGGCATCCCCGTTGTCGGCGGAGCGCACCCGGAACCCAAGTTTGAGCAACATGCCGCGCATCACCAACTGATTGATGCTGTTGTCATCAACCAGCAGTACGGTGCAGTCCTGAGGCAGTCGCAGGCGAGGAAACTCCCGGTTCATCAGGGGCACTGGCGGCCGCTCCACCACGGGTAGTTCGAACTCGACGTCGAGCTGGAAGCGGCTGCCACGACCAGGCTCGGAGCGGTGGGTCAGTTTTCCACCGAGCAGTTCGACCAGTTGCCGACAGATCGCCAGGCCGACGCCCAGACCGCCGTATTCACGGGTCATCGAGCCATCGAGCTGGAAGAACCGCTGATACAGTGTCGCCTCCCCCAGATCGGTGAAGCCGATGCCGGTATCGATCACCGCAAAGGACAGCGCCAGTCGGTCGGGCGCCACGGGTTTACCCGTCACCCGCAACGCCAGTCCGCCGATCCGCGTGAACTTGATCGCGTTATCCAGCAGGCATTCCAGGCATTGTGCCAACTTGGCGCTGTCGCCGTGCAAGCGATCCGGCAGTCCCGGCGTGACCTCGACTTTGAAGTCCAGCGACTTGCTGAGCGCGTTGCCCTCGAACTGCAGGCGCAAAGCCTCGACCACGCCGCGCAAACTGAAAACCGCCGGATAGGTCTTGAGCTTGCCAGCCTGCAACTCGGTCAGGGTGAGGATGCCGTTGACCATGCGCATCATGTCTCGCGCAGAACCGGCGGCCGTTTGCTGATATTGCTCCAGCTCCGGGTCCATCTCGACGGTCTGCATCAGCTCAAGCGAACCGATCACACCGTTCATGGGCGTGCGCAGTTCGTGGGTCAGGGTGGCGAGAAATTCGTCCTTGAGCTTGTTACTGCGAGCCAGTTGCTGGTTGAGCACTTCAAGCGTTTGACCGGCATCGAACAGCGTCTGCGCCTGTTGCTCGCGCATGGAATTAATGCGATCGGCCAGCGCCAGGGACAGCAGCGCCACTTCAATCGCCGAGCCGATCTGGCTGGAATACATGGTCAGGAACACGTTTGGCAGGTAACCCAGCACCATCAGGGTGTTGACAATGCCGCCGAGCAAAAACGCCGACCAGGCAATGATGAAATAACGCGCCACTCGCAGGCCACGCAGCCAGGCGAAAATCCCTGCGGCAAAAATCACGACGGTGAAGATCAGTGCCAGCGCCGTCGCCAGGCGCAGGGCCAGGGCGTAACTGGTCATCAACGACAACCCGACCACCACTGCGCTAAACGCGATCAACGCCAGCAATAAG
Source organism: Pseudomonas sp. BF-B-26 (assembly GCF_019956495.1). Lineage (NCBI taxonomy): Bacteria > Pseudomonadati > Pseudomonadota > Gammaproteobacteria > Pseudomonadales > Pseudomonadaceae > Pseudomonas > Pseudomonas sp. BF-B-26. The sequence goes on from NZ_JAHBDP010000074.1 coordinate 16,351, forward strand.
CGGTCGAGCCAGCGACTGTAGGTCGCCGTCTGCAAGAAGCTGCGCGCGAACTGGCTGCCGAACAGGCCTGCGCAACCGATGAAAAACGGCGTCGCCGCGTTGGCCCACCAAGGATTGTTCGGCCAGAAATACTCCACGGCCGCGCCGTTCACGGACAGCTGATACAAGCCGAACGAGGCGATATAGAAGATGTAATAGAGGTAGCTGGTATCGCGCACGCTGAGATAGATGAACAGGTTGTACACCAGCATCCCCAGCAATACGCCGTAGATCAGCCCCAGCACATACAGTCGGATCGGTTGCTCTTCCAGGTAGGCCGTGCTCGACCATAGGGTGACCGGCGCCTGGATCGACCCTTCACTTTGCAGGCGCAGGTACAGGGTTTGTGCTTGATCAGCGGTGAAGTTCAGATCGAACAAATAGTTGTTCTGGCGGATCTCACGACTGTCGAACGGCAAGGCATCGCCGGTCTGACGTGCCAATTGATAGCCACCGGCCGCATCGGGCAAATAGAGATCAATGTGATCAAGGGGCGGATAGGCCAGTTCGAGCAACCAGGTGCGTTGCACCGCGGGGTTGTTGGGGTGGTAATGCAGGTCGATTTTCAGCCAGAACACTGAACGCGAGTAACCGGCGTTGAGGGTGGCTTTATCGTGGGGCTTGAAGTTTCCAGCCGCGGCCTGCGCACGGACATCGTCGATGGTCGCCTGACCGCCCGCGTCTTCGAACACTTGCAAGGTTCGGCCCAGGGAAAGGCTTTGAGTGAATTCGTCGAATTCGACTGCACTCGCCATGAGGGGCAAGCACAACAGCAACATCAGCAAATAGCGCATTTAAGCCCCAGCGTGGCCTGTCCGGTTATCTCAGGAAGCCCCTCATTCCTTTTGAGTAGACGTAAAACCGGTATTACCTGTTATTGGTTTGGATCCACTCTAGCATAGCCGTTGGTGGCCATTGAACACCATTGAAATTTTTCCTACAAAGGCTCTAGCACGGGCGTTCCAGCTCATTGCATTGGGCTAGAGCTGTTTCGCCGGTCAGATTGTGACAATGCCCACTCCGTGTAGCAGCCGGACGCAGACTTCGCCAGCTGCTACAAAGTCCGTGTCATGACTCGCTGGTCGACTGGTGGTAAGCTCGCGCACCATGAATATCTACAGCTCTCGCCCCGTTGTCCTCTGTCTCTCCGGCCACGACCCAAGTGGTGGCGCCGGCTTGCAGGCAGATATCGAAGCCCTGCTCGCTCAGGGTTGTCATGCGGCCCCGGCCGTCACCGCCCTGACCGTGCAAGACACGGTCAACGTCACTGACTTCCGCGTCCTCGACCGTGAGTGGGTGTTGGCCCAGGCCAATGCCGTGCTCAACGATTCGACGGTCGCGGCGGTGAAACTGGGCATGCTCGGTTCCCTGGAAATGGTCGACACCGTCGTCGAACTGTTATCAGCGCACCCGCATTTGCCGGTGGTCTGCGACCCGGTGCTGCGCGCCGGTGGCGGCGGACGCCTGGGCAAGGACGAAGTCGGCTACGCCATGCGCGAGCGCCTGCTGCCTCTGTCGATCATCGCCACCCCAAACCTTCCCGAAGCCCGCATCCTCGCCGAACTGCCCGAAGGCACCGCGGACGAGTGCGCTGAAAAACTCCTGCCATTCGTCAAACACCTGCTGATCACTGGCGGCCATGGCGATGAGCACGAAATCCACAATCGCCTGTACAGCCGCGACGGTCACCGCGAAACCTTCACCTGCCAGCGCTTGCCCGGCAGTTATCACGGTTCCGGATGCACACTGGCCAGTGCCCTCGCCGGTCGTCTGGCCCTCGGCGAAAATCTCGCCAGTGCCGTGCAGACCGCGCTTAACTACACGTGGCGCACCCTGCGTGATGCGGAGCAGTTGGGCAAAGGCCAGTTCGTACCGCGCCGCCTGCCGCTGGATTTCTGTTCGTAACTGTCCATGCGTAAAGCAAAAAGGATTGCCCGATGAAGCTACGTGGCCTGTACGCCATTACCGATAGCCAACTGCTGGCCGGTAAATTTCTTTCGTACGTGGAGGCGGCGCTGGAAGGCGGCGTCACCCTGCTGCAATACCGCGACAAGAGCAGCGACGAGGCCCGCCGCCTGCGCGAGGCCCAAGCCCTGCGCGATCTGTGCGAACGCTACAAGACCCAGCTGATCATCAATGACGATGCCGAACTCGCTGCACGCCTGAACGTCGGCGTGCACCTGGGCCAGACCGATGGCCCGCTGACCCCGGCCCGCGCATTGCTCGGTCGCCAGGCGATCATCGGTTCGACCTGCCATGCGCAACTCGAACTCGCCGAGCAAGCGGCCAAGGAAGGCGCCAGTTACGTCGCCTTCGGTCGCTTCTTCAACTCCAACACCAAACCCGGCGCACCGACCTGCAGCCTCGAACTGCTCGACCAGGCCCGCAGCAAACTGCACCTGCCGATCTGCGCGATTGGCGGCATCACCCTGGAAAATGCCGCCCCGCTGGTGGCCCACGGGGTCGATCTGCTGGCGGTGGTCCACGGCCTGTTTGGCGCCGAGAGCACGGCAGAAGTGACACGCCGCGCCCGCGCATTCAATGAATTACTAAAAATCTGATTTGAGAGCCCGATCATGTCTCGTTCCGAAACGCTGTTTGCCAATGCCCAGAAACACATTCCCGGTGGCGTGAACTCACCTGTTCGCGCATTCAAAAGCGTGGGCGGCACGCCGTTGTTCTTCAAACACGCGGAAGGCGCCTACGTCACCGACGAAGACAACAAGCGTTATGTGGATTACGTCGGTTCCTGGGGGCCGATGATTCTCGGCCACAGCCACCCGGACGTGCTGGACGCCGTGCGCAAACAGCTTGAGCACGGATTGTCCTACGGCGCGCCGACCGAGATGGAAACCCAGATGGCTGATCTGGTCTGCTCGATCGTGCCGTCGATGGAAATGGTGCGCATGGTCAGCTCCGGCACCGAAGCGACCATGAGTGCTATCCGTCTGGCCCGTGGTTTCACCGGCCGCGACAGCATCATCAAGTTCGAAGGCTGCTACCACGGTCACTCCGACAGTCTGCTGGTCAAGGCTGGCTCCGGCGCCCTGACCCAAGGCGTGCCGAGCTCGGCCGGTGTGCCAGCGGCCTTCGCCAAGCACACCCTGACCCTGCCGTTCAACGACATCGATGCGGTTGAAACCATGCTCGCCGAAGTCGGCCAGGAAGTGGCCTGCATCATCGTCGAGCCAGTGGCCGGCAACATGAACTGCGTACCGCCCGCGCCAGGTTTCCTCGAAGGCCTGCGCACCCTGTGCGACAAACATGGCGTGGTGCTGATTTTCGACGAAGTGATGACCGGTTTCCGCGTTGCCCTCGGCGGTGCACAAGCCCACTACGGCGTGACACCAGACCTGACCACCTTCGGCAAAATCATCGGTGGCGGCATGCCGGTTGGCTGCTTCGGCGGCAAGCGCGAAATCATGTCGCACATCGCACCATTGGGCCCGGTCTATCAGGCGGGCACCTTGTCGGGTAACCCGTTGGCCATGGCTGCCGGCCTGACGACCCTGCGCCTGATCAGCCGACCGGGCTTCCACGCAGAGTTGACTGACTACACCAGTCGCCTGCTCGACGGCCTGCAACAACGCGCGGATGCCGCGGGCATTCCATTCGTGACCACCCAGGCCGGCGGCATGTTCGGTCTGTACTTCAGCGGCGCCGACGACATCGTGACCTTCGATGACGTGATGGCCAGCGACGCCGCCCTGTTCGGGCGCTTCTTCCACCTGATGCTCGAAGGCGGCGTGTACCTGGCGCCGAGCGCCTTCGAAGCCGGCTTCACTTCGATCGCCCACGGCGAAACCGAGCTGAAACTGACGCTGGATGCCGCCGAGCGCGCATTTGCTGCATTGAAATAACGCTGTGTCGCTGACGTTGGCGGTTGCCAGCGTCAGCTTTCACCTGCATTCGCGCCCTTATTCCTTCGCTTCTGCTCAAATACCCAGCAAAGTGGCCGATATATTCCCCGCGCAGCAGAAAAACGAGTAAAGACTTTGTAAGGTTGGCCCTGCTTATTTCATAATGCGCGCTTATTGGATCCCTCGATGGGTCCGCGCGCCCCTCAGAGGTAAGTCGATTCCCATGAACCGCACCGGCCGCGCCCTTGCACTGGGCTGCCTGTTGCTCCTTCAGCCCCTGCTCGCGCTCGCACAAGCAGGCGGCAACTCGTTGTTAATCCCAGCGATGGGTCGTTGCACCCTCAATACTCAGCCGCAAGACCTGGCACAGGCGCTCGCCGCCTGCCAGAAAGCGTCGGATGAAGGGGATGCGCAAGCGCAATACGAGTTGGGTGAGTTCTACTATGACGGCAAAAATACGCCGCGCGACCTCAAAAAAGCCCTGAGCTACTTCGAAAAGGCCTCGCTGCAAGGCCATGCTCAGGCGCAATTCAAACTCGGCACCATGTTCTTCCACGGCGAAGGCGTACCGGCCAATAACGTTCAGGCGTATATCGTGCTGAAAATGGCGGCGGTCAATGGCGCTGAAGAAGCCTTGGACACCGCCGACGAAGTCGCCGAGAAAATGCCCCGCGAAGAACTGGAAGTCGCTACCCAGGTGCTAGGGCAAATCTTCCGCAAGTACTTGATGGAATTGCAGAGCGCCGATGGGCGTACGCCGTTCTCGCCACTGCCCTGAGTTCTGCATAGTTCTGACTGACCCCTTCGCGAGCAAGCCCGCTCCCACATTTAACCGCGTTCTACCTAAGGACACGGTCTACTGTGGGAGCGGGCTTGCTCGCGAATGGGGCGACTCGGTCTTGAGGCCTACTTCTCAGGCATCGGCATCGGAAACGGCATGACATTGCCGACCGCGCCGCGGGCTTCGCTGATTTTCGGTGTGCCGAGGCGCTCGACCTCGTCGATCCGCACGATCGAATGCATCGGCACAAAGCTGCGCACAACGCCTTCGAATTGAGCCTTGAGCTTCTCTTCGCTCGGATCGACGACCACTTGCGTACGCTCGCCAAAGACGAACTCTTCCACTTCCAGGAAGCCCCACAGATCACTTTGATAGATCTGCTTGGCATACATTTCGTACACCTGGCCCTGGTTGAGGAAAATCACCTTGTAGATTGGAGCTTCACGTTTGGTCATGGTGGGCGAGCAACACATCGGGGATAAAAATGAGGGCGCGAACTATAGCATAGCCGCCGGACGCGCAACGGTAGGAACCTTGGAACATGTTCCCTATAATGCGCGGTTCTTTGAATCACGTGAGACTGGGGTCCATGGCCAAGAAGCTTTACATCGAAACCCACGGTTGCCAGATGAACGAGTACGACAGCTCGCGCATGGTCGATCTGCTGGGCGAACATCAGGCCCTGGAAGTCACCGCTCGCGCTGAAGATGCCGACGTGATCCTGCTCAACACCTGCTCGATCCGTGAACGCGCCCAGGACCGGGTGTATTCCCAGCTCGGCCGCTGGCGCGAATTGAAACTGGCCAACCCGGACATGGTGATTGCCGTTGGCGGCTGTGTGGCCAGCCAGGAAGGCGCAGCCATTCGCGATCGCGCCCCTTACGTGGACGTGGTCTTCGGTCCGCAGACCCTGCACCGCCTGCCGGAAATGATCGACGCCGCCCGCGCTACCAAGCTGCCGCAAGTCGACGTCTCGTTTCCGGAAATCGAAAAATTCGACCACTTGCCCGAGCCGCGCGTCGATGGCCCAAGCGCTTATGTGTCGGTCATGGAAGGCTGCAGCAAGTACTGCACCTTCTGCGTGGTGCCTTACACCCGTGGCGAAGAAGTCAGCCGGCCGTTCGATGACGTGATCGCCGAGATCATCCACCTGGCCGAAAACGGCGTGCGCGAAGTGACCCTGCTGGGGCAGAACGTCAATGGCTATCGCGGGACCACTCATGACGGCCGTTTGGCTGACCTGGCCGAACTGATCCGCGTCGTCGCTGCCGTCGATGGCATCGACCGCATCCGCTACACCACCTCACACCCGCTGGAGTTCTCCGACAGCCTGATCCAGGCCCACGCCGACGTGCCGGAACTGGTCAAACACCTGCACTTGCCGGTGCAATCGGGCTCGGACCGAATCCTGGCAGCAATGAAGCGCAACCACACCGCGCTGGAATACAAATCCAAACTGCGCAAGCTGCGCGCTGCCGTGCCGGGGATTTGCATCAGCTCTGACTTCATCGTTGGTTTCCCGGGCGAGACCGAAAAAGACTTCGAACAGACCATGAAGCTGATCGAAGACGTCGGTTTCGACTTCTCCTACTCGTTCGTCTATAGCCAGCGCCCGGGCACTCCGGCTGCCGATCTGGCCGACGACACGCCGGAAGCGCTGAAAAAAGAACGCCTGAACGCCCTGCAACATCGCCTGAACCAACAAGGCTTCGAGATCAGCCGACAAATGGTGGGCTCCATTCAGCGGATTCTGGTGACCGATTATTCGAAAAAAGACCCCGGCGAACTGCAAGGCCGGACCGAGAATAACCGCATCGTCAATTTCCGCTGCGACAATCCGACGTTGATTGGGCAGTTCGCCGATGTGCATATCGACGCCGCACAACCGCACTCGCTGCGGGGCTCGCTGATCCAATAACACCGCCGATCCGTGTGGGAGCGGGCTTGCTCGCGAAGGCGGTGTGTCAGCTACATTAATGTCGTCTGACACTCCCTCTTCGCGAGCAAGCCCGCTCCCACAGGGACCGTGCCAGACGCCCGATTCAGATTGGTCTGTATAAGACCTTTCGCACCCAGGCCTCTGGCGTTATCCTTGATTTCATCTTAATTGCCCCAGGGCGGCTAAATACGACCTTGAACGCACCCATAGAACCACATCGTTTTATCCTCGAGCCTTTTGAAGCTCGCCGCTTCGCCAATCTGTGCGGGCAATTCGACGAGCATCTGCGCTTGATCGAACAGCGCCTGAATATCGAGATCCGCAACCGCGGAGACCAGTTCGAACTGATCGGCGAACCCAAGCACACCACCTCCGCGGAAAACCTCCTGCGCCGCCTGTACCGGGAAACCAAGGGTACCGAGCTGTCGCCGGACATGGTTCACCTGTTCCTGCAGGAATCGGCCGTCGAAGAGCTGGACAACGTCTCCCCCTCCGAACCTTCCGTCGCCTTGCGCACCAAAAAAGGCATGATTCGCCCTCGCGGCTTGAATCAGTTGCGCTACGTGAAGGAAATCCTCGGTAACGACATCAACTTCGGCATCGGCCCGGCCGGTACCGGCAAGACCTATCTGGCCGTTGCCTGCGCGGTAGATGCACTGGAACGCGAGCAGATTCGCCGCATCCTGCTGGTGCGTCCGGCGGTTGAAGCGGGCGAAAAGCTTGGCTTCCTGCCCGGCGACCTGTCGCAGAAGATCGACCCGTACCTGCGCCCGCTCTACGACGCACTCTACGAAATGCTCGGCTTCGAATACGTCGCCAAGCTGATCGAGCGTCAGGTGATCGAAGTTGCGCCGCTGGCCTACATGCGCGGTCGCACCTTGAACAACAGTTTCATCATCCTCGACGAAAGCCAGAACACCACCGTCGAACAGATGAAGATGTTCCTGACCCGGATCGGCTTCGGCTCTACCGCCGTCATCACCGGTGACATCACCCAGGTCGACCTGCCGAAAGGCACCAAGTCCGGGCTGCACCATGTGATCGAAGTGCTCAAGGACGTACCGGGTATCAGCTTCACCCATTTCATGCCCAAAGACGTCGTGCGCCATCCACTGGTGCAGCGCATTGTCGAAGCTTACGAGCGCTTCGAGAATCGCGTGGCCGACGAACCGGCGAAGATCTCGTCCAAGGACAATCGCCACGATGCTTGAGCTTGATCTGCAACTGGCTACCGAAGCGCCAGCCCCAAGCGAAGCCGAGTTCCGCCAATGGTGCGAACTGGCGCTGCGCCAGCGCACCGCCGACTCCGAAATGACCATCCGTTTGGTCGATGAAGCGGAAGGTCGCGAGCTGAACCACACCTGGCGGCAAAAGGATTACGCCACTAACGTCTTGTCGTTTCCTGCCGATGTGCCCGACGAGTTTCTCGATATCCCGCTGCTGGGCGATCTGGTGATCTGCGTGGCGGTGGTCGAGCGCGAAGCCGCCGAACAAGACAAGGCACTCAAGGCCCATTGGGCTCATCTGGTCATTCACGGCTGCTTGCATCTATTGGGTTACGACCATATAGATGACGAGGAAGCCGAAGAAATGGAAGCACTGGAACGAACGTTGCTTGCAGAGTTGGGCTACCCCGACCCGTATGCGGACGACGAAACAGACACATCCCCTATCGTTACAACAAAGGATTCAGAGTAATCGCTATGAGCGAAGATCGATCGAGCAACGGGCAAAAGTCATGGCTGGGTAAGCTCACCCAGGCTTTTGCCCACGAGCCGAAGAACCGCCAGGAGCTGCTGGAGCTGCTGCGCGACGCACACCAAAACAAATTGCTGGACAGCGAAGCGCTGGCCATCGTCGAAGGCGCCATCCAGGTTGCTGACCTGCAAGTACGGGACATCATGGTCCCGCGCTCGCAGATGATCAGCATCAAGGCGACCCAGACACCCCGCGAGTTCCTGCCTGCCGTGGTCGACTCGGCCCACTCCCGCTACCCGGTGATCGGCGAAAGCCACGATGACGTGATGGGCGTGTTGCTGGCCAAGGACTTGCTGCCGTTGATCCTCAAGGAGAACGGCGACAGCTTCAACATCAAGGACTTGCTGCGCCCGGCCACTTTCGTGCCCGAGTCCAAGCGCCTGAATGTGCTGCTGCGCGAGTTTCGCGCCAACCACAATCACATGGCCATCGTCATCGACGAATACGGCGGTGTGGCGGGCCTGGTGACCATCGAAGACGTGCTGGAGCAGATCGTCGGCGACATCGAAGACGAGCATGACGTCGAAGAAGACAGCTACATCAAACCGCTGCCCAGCGGTGACTTCCTGATCAAGGCCCTGACGCCGATCGAGAACTTCAACGAGTTTTTCGACAGCCAATTCTCCGATGACGAATTCGACACTGTCGGCGGCTTGGTGATGAGCGCGTTCGGGCACCTGCCAAAACGCAACGAAATCACTGAAATCGGCCCTTATCGCTTCCGCATCCTGAACGCCGACAGCCGTCGGATTCACTTGCTTCGCCTGACGCCTATTGCTCGGTAAAAACTAAGGATAGAAATGCGCTGGATAACCCGCCCCGGCTGGCCCGGTAACCTGCTGGCCGTGGCGGCCGGTGCACTCACCACCCTGGCCCTGGCGCCGTTCGATATCTGGCCGTTGGCATTGCTGGCGGTCGGTTTCTTCTATGCCGGCTTACGCGAGCTGAACCCACGCCAGGCCTTGGGCCGTGGCTGGTGTTTCGGTTTTGGCCTGTTTGGCGCGGGCACCAGTTGGATCTACTACTGCATTCACCACTTCGGCGGCGCTTCGGTGCTGCTGGCCGGTTTCCTGATGCTGATCTTCACGGCGGCGATTGCCTGGTTCTTCGCCCTGCCCGCCTGGATCTGGGCGCGCTGGCTGCGCCGTAACGAAGCACCGCTGGCCGACGCCCTGGCGTTTGCAGCGTTGTGGGTCGGTCAGGAAGCCTTTCGCGGCTGGTTCCTGACGGGTTTTCCCTGGCTTTATTCCGGTTACAGTCAGCTCGACGGCCCGTTGGCCGGGCTTGCACCGCTCGGCGGGATGTGGCTGATTTCCTTCACCCTGGCCCTGACGGCAGCGCTGATCTATAACGCGTTGCGTCTGGTGCGCACCGGCCGCAAAGGTTTCATCGCCGCGGGTGTGTTGCTGCTGGTCGGCCCTTGGGTGGCCGGCATGGCGCTCAAGGAACACGCCTGGACAACCCCGGCGGGCGCTCCGCTGAGTGTCGCGGCGATTCAGGGCAACATCGAACAGAGCATGAAGTGGGACCCGGCGCAGCTCAACGCGCAGTTGGCGCTGTACCGCGACATGAGTTTCAGTTCGAAACGGGTCGACTTGCTGATCTGGCCGGAAACGGCCATCCCGGTGCTCAAGGAGTCCGCCGAGGGCTACCTGAACATGATGGGAAGCTTCGCAGCAGAGCGTAAGTCCGCACTGATTACCGGTGTGCCGATTCGCGAGGAAGTCCATCACCAGAAGCATTTCTACAACGGCATCACCGTCGTGGGCGAAGGCGATGGCACCTACCTCAAACAGAAGCTGGTGCCGTTTGGCGAGTATGTTCCGTTGCAGGAAGTGCTGCGCGGGCTGATCGCCTTCTTCGACCTGCCGATGTCGGACTTTGCCCGCGGTCCCGCCGATCAGCCGATGCTGCAAGCCAAGGGCTATCAGATTGCGCCGTTCATCTGCTACGAAGTGGTTTACCCGGAATTCGCCGCCAGCCTTGCGGCGCGTAGCGAACTGCTGCTGACCATCAGTAATGACACCTGGTTCGGCACGTCCATCGGCCCGCTGCAACATTTACAGATGGCGCAGATGCGCGCACTGGAGGCTGGTCGCTGGATGATCCGCGCCACCAACAACGGCGTGACCGGTTTGATCAACCCGTTCGGTCAGATCACCGCGCAGATCCCTCAGTTCGAGCGTGGCATTTTGTACGGTGAAGTGGTGCCCATGCACAACCTGACGCCTTATCTGGAATGGCGTTCGTGGCCGCTGATCATTGTTTGCGTGCTGTTGTTTGGCTGGGCGCTGGTGGCGAGCCGGATGGCAAAAACCGTCTAAGTCAGCTTTTGTGGCGAGGGGATTTATCGAATCGTCGCACCGCCCCGTTGGACTGCGCAGCAGGCCCATTTTCAGGGCTGCTCCGCAGCCCAACGGGGATAAATCCCCTCGCCACAGGTCATCAGTAAAACATTGAGTAACCGATCTGCCCCACCGCCTCATTCAACAGCTGCCCGCTCTGCCAGATCGACTTGAATTCCGGCATCCAGCCACCCAGTGGCCGGGCGTTGTCCACGCCTAAAAACCCCATCGGCGCTGGCACCACTTCAAAACCTGCTTTTTTGAAACTCCAGACGGCTCGCGGCATGTGCCAGGCCTGAGTCACGATCACCACACGCTTGATCCCTTGCGGCAACAACACCTCGGCGCTGAACTGCGCGTTCTCCCAGGTCGTGCGGCTGCGCCCTTCCTGCCAACGCACGGGGACGCCGAAATCATCTTGCAACGAGTCGGCCATCAACCGGGCTTCAGTCGGTGGCGTGTCGTAATGCAGGCCGCCACTGGTCAGGACCGGCAAGCCCGACGCCTTGGCCAGCCGCGCCGTATACCGCTCGCGCTGCAGCGCCACACCCGTTGGCTGGTCGTCGCCCCAGGCCAGATCGCCACGTTCACGCCCCGCGCCCAGCACTACAATCGCGTCGGCGTGCTGCGCCAATGTTGCCCATTCATCGCGAGCCAGCGGCGCTTCACGCTCCAGCGCCTTGGCGCCCCACTGCACCACCACCGGCAAGCTCATCAGCCAGAAGCCGCCCACGCCCAGCGCAAAGCACAACCCGGCAAGGCGCGGTCTTGAGCGTCGCAACCACCAGGCAAGCACCAACAGCAGCAAAAGAATGCCGGGCGGTAACAGGAGTTGTTTAACGAAATATCGAAAAGGCATCGAGCATCTCCAAAAAGATGCCCGAAGCCTAAGTGGGTTGACGCAAGGCGACAACAAATACGGAAGGAATATGCTTCACAAATACATCAGACATTGCTTCCAGTGTCCTTACTTGAATTGCAAAGACCGGACCTTTACCGCGTCCCTGCCGGGAACCTTGTCCTTGAGCCAGATGATCTTGGCCGAACGTGGTGCGTCGAGTTGCTTCACTGCTTCTGACAAGCATCCGTGTGTCTCACGTTCACTGCGATCGAGATACGCCTTGACCAGTGCAAACTCTGCGGGGCTCAAGCCACGCAATTCCAGTTCCACCGGACGCTCATCGCGTAACCGGTCAGCGGTTTTTGCCGCGTCCAGGGCGATTCCCAGACGATCGATCAGTCTCTCGTACAGCTCCGGTTTTGTAACTTTTTGCCGTGACTCAACCATCCATCACCTCATTGAAGATAAGACTCACTCCCCATTTAGAGCTTAGCTTCCATCAACAAACCGGCTGAGTGCTGCGACCAACGGCCCTCGCAGCTGTTTTTGGGCGACCCGCAGCAGTAATCAGGGTTTCCCTCGGTAGAGTGCGGTCATGTATGCTACGGCGCTTCCTGTAACTCCACTTCCAGCTCGTCTGGGCACCGAAACGCCGATTTGGCGTGATCACCGTCCAGCGTTGCATTGAAGAGGATTAGGCCACCCCTATTCAGTTCAAAAGTAGCCATGCACGAACAATATCAGCCCCGTGAAATCGAAGCCGCCGCCCAGTCGTTCTGGGACGAGCAAAAGTCCTTTGAAGTCAGTGAACAGCCAGGCAAGGAGACTTTCTACTGCCTGTCGATGTTCCCTTACCCCAGCGGCAAGCTACACATGGGGCACGTGCGCAACTACACCATCGGCGACGTGATCTCCCGCTACCAGCGCATGCAAGGCAAGAACGTCCTGCAACCCATGGGTTGGGACGCCTTCGGCATGCCGGCGGAAAACGCCGCGATGAAGAACAACGTGGCGCCCGCCAAGTGGACCTACGAAAACATCGCCTACATGAAAACCCAGCTGCGCAGCCTGGGCCTCGCGGTGGACTGGTCCCGCGAAGTCACCACCTGCAAGCCTGATTACTACCGCTGGGAACAATGGCTGTTCACTCGCCTGTTCGAAAAAGGCGTGATCTACAAAAAAAGCGGCACCGTGAACTGGGACCCGGTCGATCAGACCGTTCTGGCCAACGAACAGGTGATCGACGGTCGCGGCTGGCGTTCCGGCGCGCTGATCGAAAAGCGCGAAATTCCGATGTACTACTTCAAGATCACCGCCTACGCGGATGAGTTGCTGTCGAGCCTCGACGATCTGCCGGGCTGGCCTGAACAGGTCAAGACCATGCAGCGCAACTGGATCGGCAAATCCCGCGGCATGGAAGTGCAGTTCCCGTATGACGTATCCTCAATCGGTGAAACCGGCGCGCTGAAAGTATTCACTACCCGTCCGGACACCCTGATGGGCGCAACCTACGTTGCGGTGGCCGCCGAACACCATTTGGCTACCCTGGCTGCGCAGAACAACCCTGAGCTGCAAGCGTTCATCGCTGAATGCAAGGGCGGCAGCGTTGCCGAAGCCGACGTCGCCACTCAAGAGAAAAAAGGCCTGCGCACTTCGCTGTTCGTCGAGCATCCACTGACCGGTGAGAAGCTCCCGGTGTGGGTCGCCAACTATGTGCTGATGCACTACGGCGATGGCGCGGTCATGGCTGTACCGGCTCACGACGAACGCGATTTTGAGTTCGCCACCAAGTACAACCTGCCGATCAAGTCAGTGGTGCGCACCAGTTCCGGTGACACCAACCCGGCTCCGTGGCAAGACGCTTACGGCGAGCACGGCACATTGATCAATTCCGGCGAGTTTGACGGCCTCGACTTCGCGGGCGCTTTTGACGCCATCGAAGTCGCGCTGATCAAGAAGAACCTCGGCGCCTCGCGTACCCAGTTCCGCCTGCGTGACTGGGGCATCAGCCGTCAGCGCTACTGGGGTTGCCCGATCCCGATCATCCACTGCACCACCTGCGGTGATGTGCCGGTCCCGGAAGATCAGTTGCCAGTCGTGCTGCCGGAAGACGTCGTGCCGGACGGCGCCGGTTCGCCATTGGCGCGCATGCCCGAGTTCTACGAATGCAGCTGCCCGAAATGCGGCGCACCGGCCAAGCGTGAAACCGACACCATGGACACCTTCGTCGAGTCCTCGTGGTACTACGCCCGTTACGCCTCCCCGCACTATGAAGGCGGTCTGGTGGAAAAATCGGCCGCCGACCATTGGTTGCCGGTTGATCAGTACATCGGCGGTATCGAACACGCCATTCTCCACCTGCTCTACGCGCGCTTCTTCCACAAGCTGATGCGCGACGAAGGCCTGGTGAGTTCCAATGAGCCGTTCAAGAACCTGCTGACCCAGGGCATGGTGATCGCCGAGACTTACTATCGTCGTGAAGCCAACGGTGCTTACACCTGGTTCAACCCGGCGGACGTCGAACTCGAACGCGACAGCAAAGCCAAAGTCATTAGCGCCAAGCTGATCGCGGACGGCCTGCCGGTGGAAATCGGTGGCACCGAGAAGATGGCCAAGTCGAAGAACAACGGCGTCGACCCACAGTCGATGATCGACCAGTTCGGCGCAGACACCTGCCGGCTGTTCATGATGTTCGCCTCACCACCCGACATGAGCGCGGAATGGTCCGACTCCGGAGTCGAAGGTTCGCACCGCTTCCTCAAGCGTGTCTGGCGCCTGGCTCAAGCCCACGTCACTCAGGGCCTGCCGGGCAAACTGGACGTCGCCAGCCTGAATGACGAGCAGAAAGCCATTCGTCGCTCGATCCACCAGGCGATCAAGCAGGCCAGCCACGACGTCGGCCAGAACCACAAATTCAACACCGCCATCGCTCAGGTGATGACGCTGATGAACGTGCTGGAAAAAGCCCCGCAAGGCACCGAACAGGATCGCGCGCTGGTTCACGAAGGTCTGGAAGCCGTCACTCTGCTCCTGGCCCCGATCACCCCGCACATCAGCCACGAGCTGTGGCATCGCCTGGGCCACGCTGACCCGGTGATCGACGCCGCTTGGCCGGTGCTGGACGAAAGCGCATTGGTGCAGGACAGCCTGCAACTGGTCATCCAGGTCAACGGCAAGCTGCGCGGCCACATCGAAATGCCCGCCAGCGCCAGCCGCGAAGAAGTCGAAGCCGCCGCACGGGCCAACGAGAACGTGCTGCGCTTTGTTGACGGTCTGACCATTCGTAAAGTGATCGTAGTGCCCGGGAAACTGGTCAATATCGTCGCCAGCTAATTGGATCAGGCGCCAGGTCATGCCTGGCGCCGAATAAAACCTTTCGGGCCGCAAGATCGGCCCACATGGTTTCAAGGGGAGCAACAAGATGATCAAACGCAATTTGCTGGTGATGGGCCTTGCGGTCCTGTTGAGCGCCTGCGGTTTCCAGCTGCGCGGCACCGGCACCACTGAACTGGCGATCAAGGAACTCGACCTGAGTGCCCGTAACGCCTACGGCGAAACGGTGACGCAACTGCGTCAGGTGCTGGAAAGCAGCGGCGTCAAGGTCTACAGCGGCGCACCTTACAAGCTGGTGCTGACCGATGAGCAGGAAAGCCAGCGCATCCTCAGCTACGCAGGTGCCGGTCGTACTGGCGAGTATCAGGTGACTACAGTGCTGAACTACGATATCCGTGGTGGGCGCGACCTGTCGCTGCTGAGTGACAAGCTCGAAGTGCAGAAAGTCTTCATGCACGACGGCAACAACCTGGTGGGTTCCGACCAGGAAGGCAACGACGCCCGCAAGGACACCCGTCGTGAACTGGTTCAACGGATGATGCTGCGCCTGCAACAGCTCACGCCGACCCAGCTGGATCAGCTGCAACAGACCGCCGAAGCCAGAGCCAAGGCTGAAGCCGATGCACTGGAAGCGGCGCAGAAGGCTGAAGCGAACACTCCGCGTCAGTCGCCAATCCAACTGCCGCAGCAGTAAGACTTACGGGGCGCCCAGGCGCCCCGTTCGCCCTCTCCTATGAAACTCGCCCCCGCCCAACTCGCCAAACACCTGCAAGGTGCCCTCGCGCCGGTCTATATCATCAGTGGCGATGACCCACTGCTGTGTCAGGAAGCCGCCGACGCCATTCGTGCCGCCGCCCGCCAACAGGGATTCGACGAGCGCCAGGTCTTCGCCGCCGACGCCAGTTTTGACTGGGGAACGTTGCTGCAAGCCGGCGCGAGCATGTCGCTGTTCGCTGAAAAGCGCCTGCTGGAACTGCGTCTGCCGTCCGGCAAACCCGGTGACAAAGGCGCTGCCGCGTTTATCGAGTACTGCTCACGGCCCGCCGAAGACACGGTGTTGCTGATCAGCCTACCGAAACTTGACGGCAGTGCGCAGAAAACCAAGTGGGGCAAGGCACTGGTCGAAGGCCAGCAGACGCAGTTCGTGCAAATCTGGCCGATAGAGGCCAACCAGTTGCCGAGCTGGATCCGTCAACGGTTGTCCCAGGCCGGGCTTTCCGCCAGCCAGGACGCCGTCGAACTGATCGCCGCACGGGTCGAGGGCAACCTGCTCGCGGCTGCCCAGGAAATCGAAAAGCTCAAGCTGATGGCCGAAGGCGGTCAGATCACCGTCGAAACCGTGCAAGCGGCCGTCGCTGACAGTGCGCGCTTCGATGTCTTTGGACTGACCGACGCGATTCTCAACGGCGAAGCGGCTCATGCCCTGCGCATGCTCGAAGGGCTGCGCGGTGAAGGCGTCGAACCACCGGTGATTCTCTGGGCGCTGGCCCGGGAGCTGCGTCTGCTGGCCAACCTGTCGCTGCAGTACAGCCAGGGCGTGCCACTGGACAAAGCCTTCAGCTCTGCCCGACCGCCAGTCTGGGACAAACGCAAACCATTGATGAGCAAAGCCTTGCAACGCTACTCGGCGCAACGCTGGGCGCAGCTATTGCTGGAAGCTCAGCGCATCGACGCGCAGATCAAAGGCCAGGCGGCCGGTTCGCCGTGGATGAGTTTGAGTCGGTTGTCGTTGTTGATGGCCGGCCAGCGGCTGAACTTGCCTGCCGAGTAAACACAACCTCTGTAGCTGCTACAGAGGTTTCCTACACTACTCACATCCATTTGCCCTATAGACAGAATCTCAACTTCGGCAGATTATTTCCCCCGCAAAACCCACTCAATCGAGAGATCCGCTCATGAGCAAAAAGCCATCCAAAAATGGCCCCAACAAGGCCAAATCCATTATCGCCCAGCCACTGTTCCGCAGCCGTCAGGAACCAGCCGGCAAGGGCAAAGGCAGCTACCGCCGCGAAGCCTTCCAGCCTAATAGCTGGGAGGCTTCTTACTTTCTGGCGGCCTGAAAGGCAAGCGCTCGCTCAACATGTTAAGGTCTGCACCTGATTCGTACTCCCTGGACCCGTGCATGCCCCTTTGTATTTCCCGTCGTTGGCCCCTGCGCCAACTGATCGCTGCCTCCAGCCTCGTTTTGCTAGTCGCCTGCGCGGAAAAACCGACCGCCGCCGACGCCCAACCGCTTCAGACCCTCCCCGTTGCGACAGCCCCTGCGGTCATTCCGCCCGTGGTTCCGACCGGTGAAGACCTCGACATCCAGCCCACCCAGACCTTCGCCGAATGGCAGGCGGGGTTCCGCAAGGACGCTCTGGCCGCCGGTATCCGCGCCGACCTGTTCGACCGCGCCTTTGCCAATGTCAGCCTCGACACCAGCGTGATCCGCGCCGACCGCAGCCAGCCGGAATTTGCCCGTCCGGTGTGGGAATACCTCGACGGCGCCCTTTCGCCGCTGCGGGTACGCAAAGGCCAGGCGCTGGTCAGCCAGTACGCCGACATCCTGCAAAGCATCGAACAGCGCTACGGCGTCGATCGTCAGGCACTGGTCTCGGTGTGGGGCATGGAAAGTAACTTCGGGCAGTTCCAGGGCAACAAGTCGGTGATTAATTCCCTGGCGACTTTGGCCTATGAAGGTCGGCGTCCCGGGTTTGCCCACGCGCAACTGATCGCCGCCCTGCAGATCCTGCAACAGGGTGATATCGAGCCTGAGAAAATGCTTGGTTCCTGGGCCGGCGCCATGGGCCAGACCCAGTTCATCCCAACCACCTACAACACCCACGCCGTGGACTTCGATGGCGATGGTCGCCGCGACATCTGGGGCAGCCCGGCCGACGCGCTGGCCTCGACGGCGCATTACCTGCAAAGCTCAGGCTGGCAGAAAGGCCAGCCATGGGGCTTCGAGGTGCAGCTACCGGGCAGTTTCAACTACGTCCTGGCCGATGGCACGATTCGCAAGAGCGTCGCTGAATGGCTGCAACTGGGTGTCACCCTGCCCAATGGCGGTCGGGTTCCGCCAGGCTCCGAACAGCTGTCAGCCGCCCTGCTGCTGCCGGCCGGTTACCGTGGCCCGGCGTTCCTGGTCCTCGACAACTTCCGCGCGATCCTCAAGTACAACAACTCGTCGTCTTATGCCCTGGCCGTTAGCCTGTTATCCGAGCGTTTCAATGGCGCCGGCCTGATCAACGGCACATGGCCGAAAGATGATTTGCCGCTGAGCCGTACCGAGCGGATCGAACTGCAAAGCCTGTTGAGCGCTCAGAACTACGACGCGGGCACCGCCGACGGCATCATCGGCGCCAACACCCGCAAGGCGATCCGCAGCGCCCAGCAGTCGTTTGGCTGGCCGGCGGATGGGTATCCGACGCACAAGTTGCTCGAAGGCCTTCGTAACCGATAGTTAGCCGTATGGCGGATGCTGCCTTCGCGAGCAAGCCCGCTCCCACATTCGACCGTATTCCTATGAGAGAACTCGGTCACCTGTGGGAGCGGGCTTGCTCGCGAAGGCGGACTGTCAGGCGATGACCATCTAAGCCTTGATCACCACATCCTGCTCCAACACCAATTCCTTGCTCCCCGCATCCAATCTGACCAGCGCGCCCATTGGCAGCGTCAAATTCGGATCACAATGCCCGCTGCGCCACCCTGCCAACACCGGTATCCGCAAAGGCGCAAAGGTCTGCTTGAGCAAGCGCTCCAACGCAACCGTATCAACCCCCGCCACATCCCCCACCAAAACCCCGCGCAGCTTGTGCAGCGTGCCGGCCAGGCGCAGATGGGTCAGCAGCCGGTCGATGCGATACAGCGGCTCGTTAATGTCCTCGATGAACAGGATGACGCCCTCGGCATCCAACTCATACGGCGTACCCATGGTCGCCGCAATCAGCGACAGATTGCCCCCCAGCAAGCGTCCGTGAGCGATACCAGGCTCAATCGTCGTCAACGGGTAGGCGACCGGGTGCGCCAGCACGCTGCCCGCCTTCACCTGCCCTCTGAGCATGTTGAAGAATGAAGACTCGGTAGGTTTTTGCTTGTCACCCAGCAGGTCGGCGTTGAGCATCGGGCCATGAAAGGTCACGAAACCCGCATAACGGCTGATCGCCAAGTGCAGCGCGGTGATGTCGCTATAGCCGATGAACGGCTTGGCATTGTTGCGCAGCAGTTCAAAGTCGATACGATCGAGTAACCGCGGCGTACCGTACCCCCCACGCAAGCAAATGATCGCGTCGACCTCACTGTCGGCGAACGCGGCGTGCAGGTCATTGAGCCGTACATCATCACTGCCGGCTAAATAATCATCTTTCTCGTACACGCCAGGGAAAACCCGCAGTGAGTATCCGCGAGCGCGCATCCAGGCGATGGCATTGTCGGTGTCCAGCGCTGCGGGACCGGCAGGCGCAATAACGCCGATCAGCCCTTGCGACGGCAAGGCCGGAACGGGTGCGTGAGGACAAAGGGTGTGAGTCGGTCGAACGGTCATCCATGAATCTCCCTGCGTGAATGCGTCAAACACACAGTAGTCAGGAACGGGGACAAACAGAAGAGGGTCAGTCGCGCCGAAAGTTGCAGGAAAAGTCTGCCATTGCCGTGGGCAGGCAAAAAAACGCCCGCGAGGCTGAATGCCTGCGGGCGTTTTTCATGTCTGGCAGCCGATCAGGACGACATCAGCTCGGCTTTAACCAGTTTCGCCTGCTCGTCGGCGTGGTACGAGGAACGCACCAGTGGGCCGGAAGCGACGTTCTTGAAGCCCATCTTGTAACCTTCCTCGGCGAACCAGGCGAACACGTCCGGGTGCACGAAACGCTGGACCGGCAAGTGGCTGCGGGACGGCTGCAGGTACTGGCCCAGAGTCAGCATGTCGATGTCGTGTTCGCGCATGCGCTTCATGACTTCGATCACTTCTTCGTCGGTCTCGCCCAGACCCAGCATCAGGCCGGACTTGGTCGGAATGTGCGGCATCATCTGCTTGAAGCGTTGCAGCAGGGTCAGCGACCACTGGTAATCCGAACCCGGACGCGCAGCCTTGTACAGGCGCGGTACGGTTTCCAGGTTGTGGTTGAACACATCCGGCGGCTCGGCAGCGGTGATTTCCAGCGCAACGTCCATGCGGCCACGGTAATCCGGGACCAGGGTTTCGAGCTGCACGTTCGGCGACAGCTTGCGGATCTCGCGGATGCAATCGGCAAAGTGCTGTGCACCGCCGTCGCGCAGGTCGTCGCGGTCGACCGAGGTGATCACCACGTACTTGAGTTTCAGGTCAGCGATGGCGATGGCCAGGCTTTCCGGCTCATTGGTGTCCAGTGGCTTCGGACGACCGTGGCCAACGTCGCAGAACGGGCAGCGACGGGTGCAGATGTCGCCCATGATCATGAAAGTCGCGGTGCCGCCGGAGAAGCATTCGCCCAGGTTCGGGCAGGACGCCTCTTCGCAGACACTGTGCAGCTTGTGTTTGCGCAGCAGGGCCTTGATGCGGTCGACTTCCGGGGAAACCGGGATACGCACGCGAATCCAGTCAGGTTTCTTCGGCAGTTCGGTGGTCGGAATGATCTTCACCGGGATACGTGCAACCTTCTCGGCGCCGCGCAGCTTCACGCCGGCTTCAACCTTGGCACGCGGGGCCGGACGCTCGGTGACATCCAGCGTCGGGATCATGGTTTGCACTGCATCAGTAGTCATATCAGTCGATTCCGCCCGTTAGGGTCGTCTGCTCAGCATAGTCGAGGTGTTTGACGAGCTGCGCGCGCAGCCGGGCACTTACCTCGGCAAATTCAATCGATCCTGCGTGATCGCTCAGCTGGGTCATCGCCAGCCCGGCGTAGCCGCAGGGATTAATCCGTCGAAACGGTTCCAGGTTCATGTCCACATTCAGGGCCAGGCCATGAAAGGAGCAACCGTGGCGGATCCGCAGACCCAGAGAAGCGATTTTCGCCCCATTGACGTAAACACCCGGAGCATCCGGCTTGGCCACGGCGGTCACGCCATAGCTGGCCAGCAACTCGATCAGGCATTGTTCCATGCGGCTGACCAGGTCACGCACGCCGAAACCCAGCTTGCGTACGTCGAGCAACAGGTAGGCCACCAATTGGCCGGGACCGTGATAAGTCACTTGACCACCGCGATCAACCTTTACCACCGGAATATCTCCCGGGAGTAACAAATGCTCAGCCTTGCCGGCCTGCCCCTGGGTGAACACCGGTGGGTGCTCGACCAGCCAGATCTCGTCCGCGGCATCGCTGCCGCGTTCGTTGGTGAAGCGCTGCATGGCGTGCCAGACCGGCTCGTAAGCCATCTGGCCTAGCTCGCGAAAGCCCACCGCGGCAGACATCACAGCACCATGTGCACGAAACCGGTAGCCCGCAACTCGCTGTTGATGTCGTACAGCTGTTCCTGACCGGTGGCGATGATGTGCAACTGGATGGTCGTGTACTTGCCGTTGGTACTCTGGCGCTCGGCCAGGGTCTGGTGGTCAACGGTCGCGTGTTTCTCAAGGATCGCGATGATCTTGTCCTTGAAACCCACGCCGGTGTCGCCGATCACCTTGATCGGGTAATCCGCGCAGGGGAATTCGATTTTTGGCGCCTTTACTTCGGTGTCTGTCATGGCGTAACGGCCTCGTAAGCCGTGGCAACGGACATGGCCCCGTTCCGGATTGGAACAGGGCCATGCAGGTCCACACTAATTCAGTTGAACAAGCCGTAGAAGAATAGACGGATGCTATCCCACATGCGGCGGAAGATACCACCCTCGTCGACCGCGTCCAGAGCGATCAGGTCAGCGCTATGCACGACTTTGTCGTCCAGCTTCACTTCGACTTTACCGATCACGTCGCCCTTGGCGATTGGCGCAACCAGTTGCGGGTTCATGGTCATGCTCGCGGCGAGCTTCTTCAGCTGGCCTTTTGGCAGGGTCATGGTCAGGTCTTCAGCCAGGCCGGCCTTGACTTGATTGGTGGTGCCTTTCCAGACAGGAGCCTGAGCCAGCTCGGCGCCTTTCTGATAGAACGTCTGGGTTTCGAAGAAGCGGAAACCGTAGGTCAACAGCTTCTGGGTTTCGGAGGCGCGAGCCACTTCACTGTTGGTGCCGAACACCACAGCGATCAGGCGCATGCCATCACGCACTGCCGAAGACACCATGCAGTAGCCGGCTTCGTCGGTGTGACCGGTTTTCAGGCCGTCGACCGTCTTGTCGCGCCACAGCAGCAGGTTACGGTTAGGTTGCTTGATGCCGTTCCAGAAAAACTCTTTCTGCGAGTAGATCGCGTAGTGAGCCGGGTCTTCGTGGATGATCGCGCGAGCCAGCACCGCCATGTCGTGCGCCGACGAGTAGTGCTCAGGGTTCGGCAGACCGGTCGGGTTCATGAAGTGGCTGTTGGTCATGCCCAGATCGGCCACGGTTTTGTTCATCATGTCAGCGAAGGCGTCTTCGCTGCCCGCGATGTGCTCGGAGAGCGCAACGCTGGCGTCGTTACCCGACTGAATGATGATGCCGTGCAGCAGGTCGCTGACCGTGACTTGCGAGCCGACCTTGATGAACATCCGCGAACCGCCGGTGCGCCAGGCGTTTTCGCTGACGGTTACCGGGTCGTTTTCGCCGATCTGGCCACGACGGATTTCCAGGGTCGCGATATACGCGGTCATCAGCTTGGTCAGGCTGGCCGGAGGCAGACGCTGGTCACCGTTGTTCTCCACCAGCACGTTGCCGCTGCTGGCGTCCATGAGTACATAGGCTTTGGCGGCCAGTTGCGGTGGCGACGGCATCATCTCGACCGCGAAAGCGGCAGGCGAGAGGAGCAGCGGTACTAGCAGGCACAGTCGTTTGGCAAAGGTGGTGATGTTCATCCGTCTCTCGAAATCGCTAATGGAAACTGCCCTAAGGGGCAAAACTAATCAGACAGCTTTCTAACGAGCTGTCGCGTGTTCAGTTGTTCACTCAGAACCCTTGCCGGGCTTTTGTTCTTTAACGAGCCAACAACCAGGTCCACCCCCCAAACCGCAAGCGAACCGTCAATCAAGTACTACGTATTACTCGGCAGTGACCAGGCTCGGCGAACCGAGATTGGCCAGGCGCACACTGTTCTGCACTTGCTGGATTTCACCCGGAGAGCCGATCGGCCCCAGGCGCACCCGATGCAGCGTCTGTTGATTGCGCACGATCGAACTGATGAACACCGGAGCGCTCACCATCCCGCTGAGCTTCGATCTCAGGAGTTCTGCAGCGTCCGGGTTGGCGAACGCGCCCACCTGCAGATACTGGCCAGAGGCTGGTACAGAAGCGTTTTTTTTTGCACTGATCGGCACAGGCACGGTGTCCGAAGCGTGTTGCTGCGGCGGTGGCGTCCATTGCTCGACCGTCCCCGCCGAAGCCGTAATCGTCGGCGCGGCATTTTGCGCTACTTGAGGCTCATTGAGCATCAAAGGCGCCGGACGGCCTTTCGCGGCCCACCACTGTTGTGGATCGATACCTTCAACCTTGACCCGCGCGGTGCCGATTTCGGCGTAGCCCAGTTTCTTGGCCGCTGCGTAGGACAAGTCGATGATGCGGTCCGAGTAGAACGGCCCACGGTCGTTGACTCGCAAAACCACGCTCTTGTTGTTGTCCAGGTTGGTCACCCGAACGTAACTTGGCAGTGGCAAGGTCTTGTGAGCAGCACTCATGCCGTACAGGTCGTAAACCTCGCCATTGGCGGTGTTCTGACCATGGAACTTGGTGCCATACCAGGACGCAGTGCCCGAGGCCACGTAGGTCTTGGATTCCTGCAATGGGAAATAGGTCTTGCCCAGCACGGTGTACGGGTTGGCTTTATAAGGACCGCTGTGCAGGGTCGGCGTGGCATCCGGGATGCGCGATACATCGACGTCCCACCACGGCGCGCCATCTTTGTGCGCGCGGTTGATGTCCAGGCCTGGCGCTGCGCGCACGGCGGTGGAAGACTTTTGGGTCGGCGAACGGCTGGTCGAACAACTGGCGATCAGCACCGCCAACGCGGCGAATGCCATCAGCTTCAGGGGTTTATTCATAGGCAATGCCCGCATTACTTGACGCCCCGTGCTTGGACCAGCTGTTCAGACAGTTGATGTACGGCCATGGCGTACATCACGCTGCGGTTATAACGCGTGATTGCGTAAAAATTCGTCAGACCCATCCAGTATTCGGGGCCATTGTCACCTTCCAGGCGGAAAGCCGTGACCGGCATATCATCGCGCAGCGCATCATGACTTGACCACCCCAGCGCCCGCAACTCCCCGACGGTTTTAGTCGGTTCGATGCCCGTGGTCAAACCTTCGTCCACCTGATCGCCACGTACATCGGCGCGGCTGACCACCGGTTCGCCGGCGACCCAGCCGTGACGCTTGAAATAACTGGCGACGCTGCCAATGGCATCGTCCGGATTGGTCCAGATATTAATGTGGCCGTCACCGTCGAAGTCCACCGCATAGGCACGAAAGCTGCTCGGCATGAACTGCGGTAACCCCATGGCGCCGGCGTAGGAACCTTTGAGAGTCAGCGGATCGACCTGCTCTTCCCGGGCCAGCAACAGGAACTCACGCAATTCCTTGCGGAAAAATTCGGCACGGGGAGGATAGTCGAAACCCAGGGTCGACAAGGCGTCGATTACCCGGAAATTTCCGGTATTGCGGCCGAAAAAGGTCTCGACCCCGATGATGGAGACGATTACCTGGGCCGGTACGCCATATTCCTGCTCGGCACGGGCCAGTACCGCCTCGTGCTGACGCCAGAAGTCCACACCACGGGCGATGCGCGCGTCGGTGATGAACATCGGGCGGTACTCGCTCCACTGCTTGACCCGCTCGGCCGGTTTCGAGATCGCGTCCAGAATCGACTGCTTGCGCTCGGCTTCGCGGAACACCCCCATCAGCTGTTCACCGGCAAAACCGTAGTCGCGGGTCATTTCACCGACGAATTCGGCCACTTGGGGTGAGCCTTCGTAATCGCCGGCCAACGCGTCCTGCGCTGTGCCAAGGATGCTTACCAGGCCGACCCATGGCGCATATCGAGTCGCCCAGCCACGCATTACTTGCATTGAAATCTTCACCTTATTCAAACCTGAGCGATCCACTTGCGATGGGTATGGATCGACATCAAAACCCCAAACGCTGACAGCAGCGTCACCAGCGAAGTTCCTCCGTAGCTAATGAACGGCAACGGCACCCCCACAACCGGCAACAGGCCACTGACCATACCGATGTTGACGAAAACGTAAACAAAAAACGTCATGGTCAGGCTGCCTGCGAGCAATTTGCCGAACAATGTCTGGGCCTGAGCGGTAATCACCAGCCCGCGGCCGATCAACAGCAGGTAAATCAGCAGCAGTGCGCAGATGCCCACCAGGCCGAATTCTTCGCCCATGACCGCAATAATGAAGTCGGTGTGGCTTTCCGGCAGGAAGTCCAGGTGCGACTGAGTGCCAAGCAACCAGCCTTTGCCGAACACGCCGCCGGAACCGATGGCGGCTTTCGACTGAATGATGTTCCAGCCAGTGCCCAGCGGATCGCTCTCGGGGTCGAGGAAGGTCAGGATTCGCTGTTTCTGGTAGTCGTGCATGATGAAGAACCACATCGCCACGGCCACCGGCACGGCGGCGGCGATCACGCTGATGATCCAGCGCCACTTCAAGCCACCCATAAACAGCACAAACGCACCGCCGGCCAGAATCAGCAGCGAAGTGCCGAGGTCGGGCTGACGCACGATCAGAATGAAGGGCAACCCAATCAGAAACAGACTGACACCCACATGCTTGAGCTGCGGCGGCAAGGTGCGCTTGGACAAGTACCAGGCGATGGTCGCCGGCATCAGAATCTTCATGAATTCCGAGGGCTGGAAGCGGATTACCCCGGGAATGTTGATCCAGCGCGTAGCACCCATGGCGTTGTGGCCCATGACATCCACCACCACCAGCAACAGCACACCGACCACATAACCGACTGGCACCCAACGGGCCATGAAACGCGGTTCGAATTGGGCGATGACGATCATCGATACCAGACCGATGCCGAACGAAGTGGCTTGCTTGGCCAGCAGATCCCAGCTTTTACCGCTGGCCGAATACAGCACGAACAGGCTGCCGGCGGCGAGCGTCAACAGCAGGATCAGCAACGGGCCGTCAATGTGCAGGCGTTGCAACAGCGTCGCACGGCGACGCATCACATCCTCACTGGAGAGGATGCGATCGAAATTACTCTTCACGGGCCGTAGCCTCCGCACTGATAGGGCTGGCGTATTCGGCTTTCAGTCGGCCGTCCTGGTCCAGGAGCCAGGCGTCCATGACTTGACGCACCACGGGCGCGGCGACGCCGGAACCGGATTCACCGTTCTCGACCATCACCGACACCACGATTTGCGGGTTGTCGGCCGGAGCGAAGCCGACGAACAACGCGTGGTCGCGGTGACGCTCCTGAACCTTGGAACGGTCGTACTTCTCACCCTGCTTGATCGCGACCACCTGGGCCGTACCACTCTTGCCGGCAATCCGGTATTGCGAACCGATCGCCGCTTTGCGCGCAGTGCCACGGGCACCGTGCATCACTTGCTGCATGCCGTGGTTGACTTTGGTCCAGTCGGACGGGTCACGCAGGATGATGTCCGGCATCGGGTTTTCATCCTTCGGCCGCTCGCCTTCGACGGTCTTGGCCAGGTGCGGACGGTTCCAGACACCCTTGTTCGCGACCAGCGCCGTGGCCTGGGCCAGTTGCAAGGGCGTTGATTGCATGTAGCCCTGACCGATCCCCAGAATCAGCGTCTCGCCCGGGAACCAGGCCTGACGACGGGTTGCCCGCTTCCATTCCCGTGTCGGCATCAGCCCCGGCGACTCTTCAAACATGTCCAGCGAGACCTTCTGGCCAATGCCGAACTTGCCCAGGTAGGCCGACAGCCGATCGATCCCCAGCTTGTGGGCCAGGTCGTAAAAGTAGGTGTCGTTGGAGCGCATGATCGCCGTGTCCAGATCGACGTAGCCGTCGCCGGTACGGTTCCAGTTGCGGTACTTGTGATCGTAATTGGGCAGCTGGTAATAGCCGGGGTCATACACCCGACTCGACGCGTTCACAACGCCAGAATCCAGGCCGGCAATTGCCACGGCCGGTTTGATGGTCGAACCCGGCGGGTACAGGCCGCGCAGCACGCGGTTGAACAGTGGCCGGTCGATGGAGTCGCGCAGCTCGGAATAGGCCTTGAAGCTGATGCCGGTGACAAACAGGTTCGGGTCAAAACTCGGCTGACTGACCATCGCCAGGACTTCGCCGGTTTTCGGGTCCAGCGCCACCACTGCGCCACGGCGACCGCCGAGTGCAGCTTCGGCGGCCTCCTGCAATTTGATGTCCAGGCTCAGGACGATGTCCTTGCCGGAAATCGGTTCGGTACGTTTGAGTACCCGCAGCACGCGGCCACGGGCGTTGGTCTCGACTTCTTCGTAACCGACCTGACCGTGCAATTCGGGCTCGTAGAAGCGCTCGATGCCCGTTTTGCCAATTTGATGGGTGCCGCTGTAACTCACCGGGTCCAGAGACTTGAGCTCTTTCTCGTTGATCCGCCCCATGTAACCCACCGAGTGCGCAAAGTGCGCGCCCTGCGGATAGTGACGCACCAGCTGCGCGACCACTTCCACGCCCGGCAGACGGAACTGATTCACCGCGATGCGGGCGATCTGTTCTTCGGTCAGCTCGAACAGGATCGGCACCGGCTCGAATGGCCGGCGCCCCTGACGCATGCGCTTCTCGAAGATCACCCGGTCCTCGGGCGTCAGCTCCAGCACTTCGACAATGACGTCGAGCACTTGCTGCCAGTCGCCGGAGCGCTCGCGGGTCATGCTCAGGCTGAAGCTGGGCCGATTATCGGCCACCACCACGCCATTGCGGTCGAAAATCAGCCCGCGGGTCGGCGGAATCGGCTGCACATGGACGCGGTTGTTTTCCGACAGGGTCGAGTGGTACTCGTACTGGATCACCTGAAGGAAATACAGCCGCGCGATCAGCACACAGATCAGCGACACCACCGCAATTGCCCCGAACACGACGCGGCCACGCACCAGACGGGCGTCTTTTTCGTGGTCCTTGATGCGGATCGGCTGGGGCATGAGGGCAGAACTACTTGTGGTAAGGGTGGCCGGACAGGACTGTCCAGGCACGATACAGCTGTTCGCCGATCAGGATTCGCACCAGCGGGTGCGGCAACGTCAGCGGCGAGAGCGACCAGCGCTGATCGGCCCGGGCACAGACTTCCGGCGCCAGCCCTTCGGGGCCGCCGACCATGAAATTCACCGTGCGCGAGTCCAGCCGCCAGCGATCGAGCTCGACCGCCAGCTGCTCGGTGCTCCAGGGCTTGCCGTGGACTTCGAGGGTCACAACACGCTCGTTCGGCCCGACCTTGGCCAGCATGGCTTCGCCTTCCTGACGGATGAAGCGCGCCACGTCGGCGTTCTTGCCACGGGTGTTGAGCGGTATTTCCACCAGTTCCAGCGCCAGCTCGGACGGAAGACGCTTGGCATATTCATGCCAGCCTTCTTCCACCCACTTGGGCATGCGAGAACCGACGGCGATCAGTCGCAGTCGCACAGCGGTCCCTTATTGCTGGTCTTTGTTGAGCTTGACGAAGTGCTCATGGGTGTTTTCCGGGCTGTGGTGAGCCGCGTTCAGAGCACGGCTCTGTTCTGCACCGGACCACAGACGCTCCAGGTCGTAAAACTGACGAGCCGAAGCGGTCATCATGTGCACGATGACATCATCCATATCCAGCAGGACCCAGTCGCTGTCGCCCTTGCCTTCTTCACCCAGCGGCTTGACGCCCTGGGCTTTGACCGCTTCGCGGACCTTATCCAGCATCGCGCCGATCTGGCGGTTGGACGTACCGGTGGCGATGATCATGAAGTCAGTGATGCTCTGCTTTTCACGAACGTCGATCACCTGGATGTCCTGGCCCTTGACGTCTTCCAGGGCCGCTACGGCAACCTTGACCAGCTCTTCGCCGCGCAGCTCAGGGCCGGTTGGAACTTCTACTGGCAGCGGGGCGCTCTTGAACGTGCCTTTGCGCTTTACTTTAGTTACGTCTTTGTCAGTCATATAAAACTCGTTTTGCTCGTATGTTCGGGCGCTTCGGTACACGCGTTCACGTGTTTTGAAGCGCTCCCTTTTTCAGTTCGACGCACGGTAGAGACCGTGCGCATCGATGTAGGCCAGGACCGCGTCG
The DNA here is from genome assembly GCF_019956495.1 of Pseudomonas sp. BF-B-26. Lineage (NCBI taxonomy): Bacteria > Pseudomonadati > Pseudomonadota > Gammaproteobacteria > Pseudomonadales > Pseudomonadaceae > Pseudomonas > Pseudomonas sp. BF-B-26. Next base: position 45,491 of record NZ_JAHBDP010000074.1, read on the forward strand.
GGCACCAGGAAACGTACCGACTTACCGCTGGCCAGCAGTTGACGGATCTGGGTGGCGGATACCGCGAGCGGTGTCTGCCAGACGAATGCAATCTGTCCGCTCGGCCCTTTGAGGGCCAGCGGGTCGCTCACCGAGCGTGCCGCCAACAGATTGCGCAAGGCATCCGGCGGTTCGCTGTCGGCATCCGGGCGTTGCAGCACCAGGATGTGGCAATGCTGGAGCAACTCTTCCCAGCGGTGCCAAGTGGGCAGGCCGCAAAATGCGTCCCAGCCCAAAAGTAGAAAAACCTGGTCTTCAGCGGCCAGTTCTGCGCGCATCAGTTCCAGGGTGTCGATGGTGTAGGACGGTTTGTCCCGCTGCAATTCGCGGGCGTCCACCACCAGCGGCGCCACACCGGCCACCGCGCACTCGACCATCGCCAGACGGTCTTTCGCCGATACCTGCGGCGTACCGCGATGAGGTGGTCTGGCACTGGGTGTCAGACGCAGTTCATCGAGCGCCAGCGATTCGGCGACTTCCAGCGCACTGCGCAAATGGCCGATGTGCACCGGGTCGAAGGTTCCGCCCAGCATGCCAATGCGTCGAGGCGCAGGCTCGCTGGCGGTTACCGGGGCTGACTGGTCGAGGTCGCCCAAGTCAGTCCGACGCCTGGCCGCGCAACTGGCCATCACCGACCACGATGTACTTCTCGCAGGTCAGACCTTCGAGGCCCACCGGGCCGCGGGCGTGCAGCTTATCAGTAGAAATGCCAATCTCGGCACCCAATCCGTATTCGAAGCCATCGGCGAAGCATGTCGGGGTGTTGATCATGACCGACGACGAATCGACTTCCGCGACGAAACGCCGGGTGTCGGCCAGGTTTTCGCTGACGATCGAATCGGTGTGATGGGAGCCGTACTTATTAATGTGCTCGATGGCCTGTTCCAGCCCGTCGACCACACGGATCGAAAGAATCGGCGCCAGGTACTCGGTGTTCCAGTCTTCTTCGCTCGCTGCAATAGCCTCGATAATCGCCCGGGTGCGTTCGCAGCCGCGCAGCTCGACGCCTTTTTCGCGGAACTGTGCAGCCATCGACGGCAGGAAATCCTTGGCGACCGATTGGTCCACCAGCAGGGTTTCCATCGCACCGCAGATGCCATAGCGGTAAGTCTTGGCGTTGAACGCGATGCGCTGGGCTTTCGGCAGGTCGGCATGAGCACTGACGTAAACGTGACAGATGCCGTCCAGGTGCTTGATAACCGGCACGCGAGCGTCACGGCTGACGCGCTCGATCAGGCCACGGCCACCACGGGGCACGATAACGTCGACGTATTCCGGCATGGTGATCAGCGCGCCAACGGCGGCACGGTCCGTGGTTTCGACCACTTGCACCACGGCGGCAGGCAAATCGGCTTCGGCCAGACCGCGCTGGATGCAGGCGGCAATGGCACGGTTGGAATGAATCGCCTCGGAGCCGCCACGCAGGATGGTCGCGTTGCCGGACTTCAGGCACAGGCTGGCGGCATCGATGGTCACGTTCGGCCGGGATTCGTAGATGATCCCGATCACGCCCAACGGCACGCGCATCTTGCCGACCTGAATGCCCGACGGCCGAAAGCTCATGTCGCGGATCGCGCCGACCGGGTCCGGCAGCGCCGCCACCTGACGCAAACCGACGATCATGCCGTCGATGCGTTCCGGGGTCAGCGCCAGACGCTCAAGCAATGCAGGCTCAAGACCATTGGCGCGGCCAGCGGCCAAATCCAGTTCATTGGCAGCCGTCAGCTCGGCGCGTGCGGCGTCCAACGCATTGGCAGCAGCCTGCAAGGCGCGGTTTTTCTGCGCGGTGCTGGCACGGCCGATGACGCGAGAAGCTTCGCGGGCAGCGCGACCCAATCGGGTCATGTAGTCAAGAACGGACTCAGTCATGGTCTGGAGTGGTCTTTGCTAAGGTCTTGGTAAAGAGTAAAGCGGCAGATTATAGCTGTCGCGTCCCGGGACTAACAGCGGTGACGGGCGGATGGTCGAAATGGAGGGCAATTTGCCGACGTTCAGCCGTGATTAAGCTGCAAATTGTTATCATCGCGGCTCAATCAGCCCTGATAAACACCGTTCATCATGACTAACCTGACTGTTCGCACGCCCGCGACAAGCCTGCCCAAGGGGCTCGCGGATGCATTTTTCGACAGAGATGCCCAAACGCTGGCTCGGGATTTACTCGGCAAAGTCATTCGTCACCGGGTCGGCGACCTGTGGCTCAGCGCCCGGATCATCGAGACCGAAGCCTATTACTTCGAAGAAAAAGGCAGCCACGCCTCCCTCGGCTACACAGAAAAACGTAAGGCTTTGTTTCTGGATGGCGGCCACATCTATATGTACTACGCCCGTGGCGGCGATTCCCTGAACTTCAGCGCCCAGGGGCCGGGCAATGCTGTGCTGATCAAATCCGCCTATCCGTGGGTCGATGACTTGAGCGGGCCGGCGAGCCTGGCGCAGATGCTGTTGAACAATCCCGACGCTCAGGGTCGCCCTCGCCCCTCGCAAAAACTTTGTGCCGGACAGACGTTGCTCTGCAAAGCGTTGGGCCTGAAGGTTCCGGTCTGGGACGCAAAGCGCTTCGACCATGAAGTGCTGCTGGTGGAAGATGTCGGCCCGGCGCCCGCTCACATCATACAAACCACGCGCCTGGGCATTCCCCACGGCCGCGATGAGCATTTGATGTACCGTTTCGTCGACGCGGCTTACGCGCCGTATTGCACGCGCAACCCGTTGCGACGGGGGCAGGTCGAAGGTCGCGATTATTTTTTGCTGACCTGAACAATGAAAATCCAGTGTGGGAGCGGGCTTGCTCGCGAAGGGGCCCTTTCAGTCGATATTAGTGCCGACTGACACTCCGCCTTCGCGAGCAAGCCCGCTCCCACAGGGGATTTATAGCGTTTTGAAGATCGCGTTTGTCCCTTGGGGCCAATTGAATAATCGATGGAGTTGTTTTTATGGGCCCATGGCTCGATAGCGTGACCGGTTGGTTGACGGTCAACCCGCAATGGCTGGCCGCGGCGGTGTTCATAGTGGCCTTTGTGGAATGCCTGGCGATTGCCGGGTTGATCGTACCTGGCACGGTGCTGCTGTTTGCCGTGGCGGTCCTGGCCGGCAGTGGCGCGCTGTCACTGGGTGAAACGCTGCTGCTGGGCTTTCTCGCCGGGGTGCTGGGGGACATCGTTTCGTACTTCATCGGGCGACATTTCCATCAGAACATCCGGCGCCTGCCAGGGTTGCGCCATCATCCGGAATGGATCGCCGGCGCCGAAGCGTATTTCCAGCGCTACGGCATCGCCAGCCTGCTGGTCGGGCGCTTCATCGGTCCGCTGCGGCCGATGCTGCCGATGGTCGCGGGGATGTTCGACATGCCCTTCCCGCGCTTCGCCGCCGTCAGCTTGCTGGCCGCCGCTGGCTGGAGCGTCGCTTACCTGCTACCCGGTTGGGCCACGGGCGCGGCGATTCGCTTGCCGTTGCCGGAAGGTTTCTGGCCACAGGTCGGGCTGGTGGTCGGCAGCATCGCGGCGCTGGTAGGCCTGAGCGTCAACAGCAGCGTGCGCGCTCATCGCCTGGTGACCGTATACATCGCCGGCCTCAGCCTGGTGATCCTCGGTGGGTTGTTTATTGGCTTTGCGCATCTGAACGCCTTCGATCAGGGCTTGATGACGCTGGTACAGGAGCACCGCAGCCCGCTGCTGGATGAAGTAGCGGTGATGCTCACCCAGCTCGGCGAGTTCAAAAACATGTTCGTGATCAGTGCGGTGCTGACGATCCTGCTGTTGGTTACCCGACAATGGCGACACATGCTCTTCGCCGGCAGCACGCTGCTGATCACCGCGCTGGCGAACACCGGAACCAAAAACCTGTTTGCCCGGATGCGCCCGGAAGTACTGGCCGATCCACTGAGCAGCTACAGCATGCCCAGTGGTCATTCGTCTGGTTCGTTTGCGCTGTTCCTGACCCTGGCGGTACTGGCTGGCCGAGGCCAGCCAACGCGCATGCGCCTGACCTGGCTACTGCTCGGCTGCTTGCCGGCTGTGTCCATCGCCATGTCTCGGGTTTATCTGGGCGCGCACTGGCCAACCGATGTCCTGGCCGGAGCGGTACTGGCAGCTTGTGTTTGTGCGGCCAGCCTGGCCGTGACCCAGCGCCAGACAGTCCTGAATCCGATGCCGACCAAAGTCTGGTGGTTGGTCTTGCCGGTGTTGATGGCATTGTTCGGCTTCTTCGCGCTGTGGAATTTGCCTCACGCTTTGTTGCGTTACTCGTACTGATAGCGAAAGGCTCGCAGATACCAAGCTGAAAGCAGCTTCTCCTTTCGAAGAGAAGCTGTGAACTACCTGGACTGACCGCTATTACCGTCAGAAGATCGCAGTAGTTGATGAAACAGCGCCCCCTATTTATGGCGTTACTTAATTCAACCTCAACTTACAACATCATTGCATCCCCCAAAAAAAGCGCCCACGAGAGCATATAAAATAACCAAAGCTATAAATATGTACCGCACCTGCAACATCCACCTCAACAATACTGTTCAACGCCAATATGAGGCCCAAGAACCGAATGACATCTATATGAAAAAAGAGATACGCGAACATGTCCACGCCATCCATATCCACCGGGCAAAATCCAACACTGCCGAGAAACATCCGTATTACCGAAACGCCCCCTTCTCTCTCGGCACGGATGCCCTCATCCACGCCCCAAGATGAACAACGCCGGAACAGACTCTTACTCCAGGATCAATTGAACGGCCCGGTTCGCATTGGCGAATTAACCATCAGTCGCCAGGACTTGTATGACATGGGGGCAAGACTCAATGGCCAGGTGATCAACGCAAATCATCCGATTCAGCTTGAGCCCGACCAGACGTTCATAAACGCCCTGCAATTTGATCCGGCCAAGATCGAGGGCAGGCTGCAATCCCCTCAACATAGCGACAGCTGCGCGGGGTTGTTGTTTGAACTCGGCGTTCTGCGTTCGGCCAGCGCCCAATCTTTGCTTTCAGCATCATCCTCCGACTTGTCAGCGTCCATGCAAAGCCTTGGCAAACTGCTGGACTCCGCCCAGCAATTGTCATTGAGTACCCCATCGCTGCCTGAAAACCTGCCGAGCTGGGCCGACAAGGTCAAAAGCCGCAGCATGACCAGCATGGGCGTCGGGCTCCAGGGTTACGGCATCTACAGCGGCATCATGGGCACCGCAGAAGCACTGAAGAAAGGCGACCTGGTTGAAGCCGGCATCAACGTAGGCGGGATCACTGCCGAGGTGGGGTCTTTGTTCCTCGAGCGAGGTCTGGAAAACATCGGCAGAAACATGATGCTCAGTGGCGGCAAGGTGTTTACAGGGTTCAGCAAAACCAGTGCCGGCAAGTACCTGGCACGCGGCGCCGGCCTGCTTGCCAGCGTCCTGACTCTTCCCTTCGATATCTACACCGCCATCAAAGCGTTCAACGACGCCGCCACCGCCACCGGCAAACAAGCTCAGGATCACTACTTCAATGCAGCGCTTAGCCTGACCAGCGCCGGGCTGAGCATTGTTCTGGGTATAGCGGCACTTGCCGGTTTCAGTGCAGCCGGCCCGATCGGGATTGCGGCGGGTGCCGTGCTCATCCTGGGTGCAAGAATTTACGGTGCCGCCCGCCAGGTCGATGACATCGACGATTACATTACATTGAGCACCCACGAGCGCTTGCGCTCGGGTTGGTTTGCGTTCACCGGGCAAACCATGGATCGAGACATTCTCGACCGCTACCTCGTCGCCAAAACCGACAGCAACTACAGCGAGCTACTGAGAAAGACGGCCCGAGGTTGGCTGGACAACGAATTGAAAGACACTGTCGAAGCGGTAGTGTTAGGCAGCTATCAAGTCGAATTGCAGACCGTCAAGCACTGGAAATACCAGTGGGACGATGCAGGCGGCGAAAGTCCTTACATCGAGGAAAAGGAAGCCGTCATCAAGGAAACCGACGACACGTTCGATGCCAGCCAAGGCATCAGCCACATTCCGGGCGCAATCATCGGCAGCGCGGGCGAGCACAAGGCCATCCTCTGGCAACTGGGAGGCGGCGACGACACCGTTGTGGGGGTCAGGGACAAACCCAACCAGTTCAGCTACGGCGCGGGAAAAAAGACCCTCACTGGTGGCGACAAGGATGATATTTTCAGCTTTCGGATCGCCGCCGACACTCTCCAGCCCACTGATCTGTCAGGCAGTCAGCTGCGAGGTGGTGCCGGCAATGACACGCTGCAACTGGAAGGCAAGGTCTCGCGCGACAAGCCGCATCAGGGCGTGCGCATTGACCTGCAAACAGGGCAACTGAACCTGCGCGCCAGCCCCGACACCCCGCCGCTGCGCTTTGAGTCTGTGGAAACTGTCGAAACGCTGGCGGACGCCGCGAATAGCATCACCGGCAGTTCGCAGGCGGACCGAATCGTCCTGCGCGGAAACGCGGACATTGCCGACACCGGCGCAGGTGCCGACACGATTGTGATCAAAGGGCCAAACAGCCAGGCCAACGGCGGTCCCGGCGAAGATCACTACATCATCGCCGACAAAACCGACGCCACCACACTGATCGAAGATGGCCAGGACCCCAGTCTCATCGACCTCGACTGGACGCTCGAGCGCATTCAAGGCTGGCGGGTCGAAGGAACTTCGCTGGTGCTGTCCGCACTTCACGGGATAGATGGAGAACTGCCGCAGATCACCGTCACGATCAAAGGGATTTATCGCCAGGAAGCCAACAAACGCCAGCTGCACAACGACAAACTGATAGTGCGCACCAAGGATCTCTACTCACTCAAACCTGACTTGCCGCAACAGCTCGATGGCCGCGACAGCGTCGGCGTCAACGCAATCATCCTGGCGCGGGGCAAACCTGCAACCCCGCCGCAACTGTTGAAGGGAGGAGACCATGTCACCTCCAGCGCACCGCACTCAAGCTACTTCGTCTATCGACATTTGGCCTCGACCGTACTGGCTGTCCGGCACGTGAGCGAAACGACGCTCAGCACGCTATTCCTGGATTACGACAGTCATGAAATAGAAGCCGTAGAGGCGGAGTACACGGTCAGGTCAACGCGCAACATCAACTCCAACTACCTGCGCTACCAGGACGTCAACTTGACCTTGCGCTTCATGGATCAAAAGCGCCTGACGCTGAAAGACATGGCCCGCAATCGCCCGGGGGTCGGTAGCAATGTCATGGGCAACCTGATCGCGTCGGGGCTGATGCCCACACACAACTTTGTGCTCATCATGCGCGACGGAATCTCCTATCGGGTAGGACTGCCGCACCATTTCTATCTTGAAGACCAACTCCAGCAGGGTCACAGGACTGTATTGACGCCCCGCTCGCTGGTTGAGCGCAGCGGTCACTACCTGATGCAGCAACCCGCTGCCCACCCGCCCACCGTGCTTAAACCGCAGGACTTGCGGGTGGACATCCAGGCCGCGCCCCAGGCCGGCATTCTCGTGCTGGAGGGACAGGCCGCGACCTACGACATTCATCCGGCGGCCGACACCATCCTCAGGCTGTCGACTTCGGTCGCGATTGCCACTGCCATCGGTACTTCAACCTGGAATATTCATACACAGCACCTGAGTGAGACGATCGGCCGCGAGCACATCCGCCTGAACGGCGCGCAGCTATGGGTCGGCCACATCCTTATTCTGCTGCCCAATGACGAGACCGGTGACGCGCTGATGGAAACGGTGCGCGTATTCACCTCATCCGGTCACCGGTATGACATCGAACAGGAATTTGCCGTGGTGCTTCTGGCAGAAATCAATGCCCAGGCCTATTCCAGCATCGACGCGATCCAGGCAGGGATCAGTCTGCATCGCCAAGGCAACGAACCGATGACCGACCTGGTGCTCATCCGCAATCTGCAATTGCGTGACGATGACAGCAAAGCCATTTACTACGACAGCGTCGCCGAAGACTGGACGCTCGAAGGTGACTGGTCGCGCAAGCTGCAACATGAGGACATGCACATCGTGCGCGCGCCCGTGAACGAAACCCCAATGGATCAATGATCGAATTGCGCCACACCTGATTTCATTCAAACAACGAAGCGGCTACCGCTTCAACACTGGAAAGGATTCCAACATGGCCCCCAAACCACCGATATCTTCGATACCCAAAATCAACCTGCCTGAGCTGCCGACGACGACCCCGCCGCGACTGCAAGCGGATGCGTCGCTCCCGGGCACTCGCATGAACACAGGGCTGGAGTCGATGCAACCTGCTGCGGGATGGCCTGATGGCACGCCCCATGCGCCTGGGCTGACACCCGGTCTGTTGCCCGACGTCCCGCAGCCGATACAAACACAGGCACTCGCTGGGTCCACGGTGCCGACACGTCCTCTCGGCAATGATCCATTGAATGGGTTTCGAGTGTCGGTCTACTCGGCAAACACGTTGCCCCCGCCAAACGACGCCGGCTTGCGAATCCATGCCCAACGCATGTACGCCGACATCCCGGGCAACGGTACAGTCCAAGTCAGCTATGACGCAGGCACGAACACATACCGGGCACAACGTCGCTTCGAAGTGACGCCCAGCGGGCCGGTTTTGCACCTGAACAACGATGGAAAAAGCTGGAGCCTCGATCCCCCCGCCCCGCCACCAGTAAACATGTCAACGACTGCTATCGCCCCACGCATCTACCTTGATAGCACACACTATGTCTGGAACCCGGACGCAACAAACCTTCAGGGATACGTCGTTCTGCATAGAAAAAGAGGCCTGGACGCACACGTAGGACCCGAAACCCATATGGCCTTTCAGGATGACAACGGTTCGTTCGTCAAAGTCGAACCGGGCTCGACCCCGATCGACCAGCCGGCGGCCAAGCTAGCGGCGTGGACCGATCGTGACCTGTGGGATATGTACGATCTTTCCGGCAGTGATATCACCCGTTTCCGCGACGAAGTCACGGTCACCGGGATGAAGCCGCAATGGGCCTCCATTCGACAGGAGCGGCTTCAGAAATCGTATCTTCTCGATGAACTTCGCCGCTGGTTGGCGCCACATATGAGCCGGGATGAATTTAACCGGAGAATGGAGCCTCTGAACTATTCGGTCGAGCAATGGGCGGCGCAACTCGACAGGGTCAGTCTCGATTCGGTCGCCAGGCGCCAACGTGAAGTACACAAACGCAAGCTGGCCAACCCGCAAGCGCAAACCGGAGCCGAGGCAAAGCGCCCACGCCTGGCGGACGAACAATCCCCCACAGCGGATAGTCCCGCAGTGCCCGACTACATTACGAAGTCCGTTGAGTACGGAGCACTGAGAGACCAACTGATCGAACAACTTCGATCCCTGACAAGCACGGGACCCGCCGCGAAATCGCGGGAGGAGATCACCCGCCAGATTCAACCCTACAACCTGTCGACGCGACAGCTCTCGCGACTGGTCAGTGACGTGCAGGCCCAAGGGCGCATTCCCCAGTGGGCTGAGGACCTCAGACATTCTTCCATGGACGAAACCAACCCTCATCGGTTCGATGAAGTCTACGAAGAACTGTTGCCCGAGATACTGCACCTCAGAAACCAGTCAACCGGCAACATCGCCTTCTCCGACAACTTCACCCGTCCATATCTCAATGCCCTGCTCACAAAGGCCGGGTACCAGCGCAACAAATACAACTGCTTATACAGAACCGATATTCCGGCCATGTTCAGGGGGGACGACCGCAACCCCTTCGAGTTTTTCGAGGATCACATGCGCCCACGCCAGAAACACGGTGTCGGATCAACCACACAAAAAGCCGTGAGCGCAACGTTCAGTCTATCGGAGGCATATGTACATGCTCGCAGCGCTCCAGAGGTGGAAGCGTTGCTGTATGACACTCAGCATCACAAATACCCAGGGGAATTAATCGACTACAGCGGAACCCGCAGATACGAAGAAAGAGGCAAAAGTTCATCAAGCAGTGACGATAGTTCATCTAGCAGTGACGATAGTTCATTAAGCAGTGACGATAGTTCATCCAGCAGTGATGAGGACAGCTCAGGTAACCCGCTCTTACGCTTCCATGACAAACACTACATCGCAAAAAGGCAAAATCAGCGCATCGGGTTTACCTATTTGCTCGACACCCGCAATATTGAAGTTGTGCCTGGCGAAGAAAACCTGGCTTTCAATGCCTATGCGCGAACCGAAAAAAAGCCCGGTGAAAAGATCTGGTTTCCCGACGATTCATATGAAGGCCACATTTCAATGTCTGCGCGCGGCTTAAGTGCTGACAGGATCTGGCTGATCAACTCGAACGGGACACGTGCAGCGAAGATCAATGACATCTGCGCCCTTTACCTACGTCAGCCCGAGTCCGCCAGGCACAGACCCCGTGCGGGCAGACCCATTGAAGAAAGAACATGGAGCGGTGACCACAACGAGTGGGAATATGACGACTTGATCGATCAGGCCGCAAACTTGGGCAAACCTGTCATCAAACTTCCTGACGGGGAAATATACTCTAACGACATTGTGTTTCCATAAGGTCAGCTCTGCTCATCGTTGAATAAGACCGGCCCTCGACTTCCGGGAGCCGGTCCCTTTCAGGCCACTATTGGAAAGGATTCCAACATGCCAAAACCACCAGTATCTTCAATACCGAAAATAAACATACCTGAACCACCCGCATTGAATCTGCCGCCACTGCAGGGGACAGGGCGCTCTGCAATCGTTCGCCCAAATCTGCAGGCAGGCATGTCATCGGACACTACGCCGCCAGCCCCCTTGTTACCCATCTCTGGCCCCTCCCTGACTCAGCCTTCTCTGCTGCCATTGCCCGCCTTGAATGTCCAGGACACCCCCACTGCCGGAGCACCAACCGCCGCTTCCGGCTCCGACCCACTGCACCTGTTCCGTCTGTCCACATCCTCTTCAAACCTCTTGCCTGCACCCGACGCTGACGGGTTTAGAGTCCAGGCACAACGCCGGTACGTCGATATTCAGTCCGGTGGAACGGTGCTTGTCGAGTTCGACGCCGCTGTCGGAATGTATCGGGCAAAACGGCGTAATGAACTGACGGCCTCGGGACCTACATTGCGGCTCAACCCAGATAGCAGAACCTGGCGCCTGGATGCCGAGTCGCTGCCCGGCGAGTCCTCGATCAAACCATCGCCTGCGCCACAACCGGCGTCTGCACAACAACTCCCCGCACAAAGCTACGTCGACATTGCCCACTACACCTGGGACCCACAGGCAACCAATCTTCATGGGTATGTGGTGATGCATAAAAAACAGGACGCGGACCCGCTCGTCGGTCCGACGACCCAATATGCTTTTGTCGATATCAACGGACATTTTGTCAAAGTCGATCCGCCAGACACCCCGATGAATCAGCCGGCGCAGCAAATTCCCGCCTGGACGGACTACGACATCTGGGACTTTTACGGATTGCACGGAGCACAGATCAGCCGATTTCGCGCCGAGGTCGCCAGTACCGGCAACAAGCCACAATGGGCGCAACCGCGTACAAACCGACGCCGCAAACCCCATCTGATCAACGAATTGCGACGTTGGATGGCACCTGACAAGCAGCAGGACGAATTTGCCGAGTTAATGGAGCCACACTCGTACGGGCAATTGAAGGCGATGTTCGACAATGTGCAGCTCAACCAGCGCCATCCTCAACCAACTCCCCAAAAGCGGCCCCTGATCGACGAGCAACCAGGGCCTTCTAAAAAACGCCCCTTGATCGAGGATCTATCGGGGCCCGGTTTGCCGGCGACACCACCGCGCCTGCCGGATACGCAGCCGACCACAGAGACGGGAAACACCCCTGATTACGTCGAGATGGCGCGTATAACCGCAGAAGAAAGAGGCAAGCTTCTTGAACGGCTTCAAGTCCGGATGAACTTGCGCGGCCCGCACAAAACCCTGGATGAGGTGGCGGCGACGATGAAGCCTTACAACCTGTCGAACCGGCAACTCACACAGATGCTCGCCGAGATACAAGCCAACGGCACCGCCCCGCAGTGGGCCGAGAACCATAAACAAACGTCCATCGATGAGACAAACGTCAACCGGTTCGACGACGCCTACGAGGAGTTGCTGCCTGAAATCTTCAGCCTGCGAAACCGCGGGCGGGGCTTTACGGATTTCAATGCCAATTACACCCGCACCTATCTCGATGGCTTACTGGCGTACGCCGGGTACAAGCGCAATAAATACAACTGTTTGTACCGTACCGATATACCCGCGATGTTCAGGGGCGATGACCGCACGCCTTTCGAATTTTCCCGGGACGGCCATATGCTCCCGCGCCAGGATCTCGGTGAGGGCTCAACGACACAAAAGGCTGTCAGCGCAACCTTTAGTCTGAACAACGCGAAACAGTACATCCGCCAATTCGGCAAGCAATCCGGGATAAAAGAACTTCTGTACGACACTCAGTACCACAAGTACCCCGGCGACTTGAGCCGAACCCAGTCGAGCGATACAGAATCCGTTGACAGTGCGGCAGACTCCGATGCCGACAGCGGCTCGGACAGCGAACCGGGACGGATCACGGAGAAGGACTATTACCCGAAAAGACTCAACCAGAACATTGCCTTTTGTTACCTGCTCGACACCCGCAATATCGAGATCGTCCCGGCTCGTGAAAACTATCATTTCAACAGGGATGCGCTCGACGAATCGAAAAGAACCGGCGGTAAAACCTGGTTTCCCGATGATGATCTGGAAGGCCATATCTCAATATCCAACCGCGGCTTCAGCGCAGACCGGATCTGGCTGGTCAACTCGACCTTTACCCGCGCAGCACGGGTCAGTGACATCTACTTGCAATCCTATGTTCACGCCGACCACTCAACCAGAGGCGAGGCTGACAGTATCGAAGAGCGGACATGGGCCGGCGCAAACAACCTGAGTGACTACGACATGTTGATCGATCAGGTGGCGGCGGCAAACAAACCGGTGATTAACTTTCCCGCCGGTAAGGAAGTGTTCTCCAACGACGTGGTCTTTACGCCTGACTTGATAACGCCGACAACCGCCTGATCCAGTCGGCAGGCTCTAGGCGAACAACTCGCCTTGCAGCTCATCCAGCAGCGCCTGAATTGCATCCAGTCGCTGCTGCGGATCATCGAGTTGCAGCAGGTCGATCTTGTCCACTTCGGCAAACGGCAACAGATACGCCAACTGATTGGCCAACGACTGCTGCCCGGTTGCCTCAGTGCCCATGTTCAACGCTTCGACCATCGGGTGTTCGGCCAAGGCTTTGAGCAGCGCAACCAGGTCGGCGTCCTCGTCTTGCAGCGGCTGCTCAGGTTCGTCCTCCAGCCACTCGACCTCGGCGACAGTCAGCTGATCGCGCTGAATCTCGGTGCGCAACACGTGGAAACGCCGCCCACCCTGCACCCGAATGCCCAGCAAACCATTGTCCTGCTGTTTGAAATCAGTGATCAGCGCCTCGCATCCGACCAGCGCGTAGCCCGCCGGGGCGATGCCGACTTCTTCACCGTCAAGGATGCACACCACGCCAAAGCCACCGCCCTGCTTCATGCAGCGACTGATCATGTCCAGGTAGCGCGCCTCGAAGATCTGCAAATCGAGGATGCAGCCAGGAAACAACACTGTGTTCAGCGGAAAAAGCGGCAAGCTCATAGACATTTCCTTACACCACCATCGACACCGCCAACGGCAGGAAAACTGCCGTGGCCACGCCCATCAGACTCATCGCCAGCGCCGCGAAGGCGCCGCATTCTTCATTTTCCTGCATCGCCACCGCAGTGCCTACCGCGTGCGCCGTCATGCCCAATGCCATACCGCGCGCCTCAGGGCTGTGCACACCCAGCCTGGTCAAAAGACTCGGCCCGAAGATTGCCCCGATCACCCCGGTAATCAACACGAACACGGCCGCCAGCGCCGCGACGCCACCGATCTGCTCTGCCACCAGCATGGCAATCGGCGACGTCACCGACTTCGGCGCCATGGTCATCAGGATCATGTGCTCGGCACCAAACGACCAGCCCAGCAATACACCCATGCCGGTGGCGACGACGCCACCTATCACCAGCGTAGTAAATATCGGCCAGAACAACTGCCGAATGCGTCGCAGATTGAGGTACAGCGGTACAGCCAGCGCCACGGTCGCAGGCCCTAGCAGGATGCTGAGGATCTCGGTGCTCTTGCGGTACTCGGCATAGGTCAGGCCGCAACCCACCAATACGCCGATCACCAGCAGCATCGAGACCAGCACCGGTTGCAGAAAGATCCAGCGGGTTTTCTCGAACGCCGCCAGTACCAGCTGATAAGCCCCCAGCGTAATACCGATGCCGAACAACGGATGATGAATCACCGACGCCCAGGCGCCGTGCCAGTCGAAGATCATTGGCCATCCTCACGATGAGCGTGACGCTTGACCATGCGCTGCATCAGCACGCCAGCGAAGGCCATGGACAGCAACAGAGACAACACCAGCGCACCGACGATGGCCCAGAAATCCGCGGCAATGTCTTTAGCGTAAACCATCACACCCACGGCGGGCGGCACCAGCAACAACGGCAGGTAACGCAGCAGACTGCTGGCCGCGAGGCTCAGCGGTTCGCCAACCTGGCCACGACTGATCAGGAATACCAACAGCAACAGCAGGCCGACAATCGGCCCCGGCAGTATCGGTAAAAACAAGTGGTTGATGGCTGTGCCCAGCAATTGGAACAGCACCAGCCAGGTCAGGCCACGTAACAACATCCGTCATCTCCCGCCAATATCATCCCGCACAAACGGGCCGAGCATTATAAGCACGCCAACGCTATAGACCGGCATTCGCCAAAATCATGGTCAGTTGACCGGAGCCATTTGCCATGTTGATCTAAAGTGGTAATCCGGGAGGTCAAATCCCCCCACCTCAAAACTATAAAACCGATGAACCCAAGGAGAGTCTCAATGCCCTATGTTCCAGTTGCAGAGCTCAAAGATTATGTCGGCAAGGAACTCGGACGTTCCGAATGGCTCACCATCGATCAGGAGCGCATCAACCTGTTCGCCGAGGCCACAGGGGACTATCAGTTCATCCACGTCGACCCGGTCAAAGCCGCGCAAACGCCATTTGGCAGCACCATTGCACACGGTTTCCTGTCGCTGTCGCTGATTCCCAAACTGATGGAAGACATCCTGATCCTCCCTGAAGGGGTGAAGATGGTGGTCAACTACGGTCTGGATACCGTGCGTTTCATCCAGCCAGTGAAGGTCAATTCCAGGGTACGACTCAAGGTCGACATGAACGAAGTCACCGAGAAGAAACCCGGCCAATGGCTGCTAAAGGCCACCGCCACGCTTGAGATCGAAGGCTCGGACAAGCCGGCCTACATCGCCGAGCCACTGTCTCTCTGCTTCGTGTAACCCATCCCGGATGCGAAGCAGCTCACGCTGTTTCGCGCCCTCTCCTGTTTCCTGGCTATATAAGGTCAAACAGCTGCGGCATACTCGGTCGCCTAATTGCCCGGATCCCGCTATGCGCCCACTTGCACTCCTCGCTCTGACCCTATTGCTCACCGCTTGCGGCGACGGCGAATCGCTGTTGCCCCCCGACGCTCGCTTGCCGGACGGTGGACGTTATCGCGGCGAACTGGTCAACGGATTGCTGCAAGGCCAGGGCCGTATCGATTACCCGAACGGCAGCTGGTACGCCGGCGATTTCGACAAGGGCCTATGGCATGGCCAGGGCGAATGGCACGGCAGTAACGGCGAAGTCTATCGCGGGGGATTCAACCTGGGGCTGTTCGACGGCAAGGGCACGCTGACCACCAGCGGCAGCAGCTTCACCGGCAGTTTCAAAGCCGGCCGACGGGACGGCGAAGGCACCCTCAAAGAAAACGGCATGACCTACCGCGGTGAATTCAAGGCCGATCAATATTCAGGGCTCGGTCGTCTCGAACTCGAAGACGGCAGTTCGTATCAGGGCCAGTTCGCCCACGGCAAACCCAACGGCGAAGGCCAACGGAGCGACGCCAGCGGCAATCAGTTCACCGGGCATTTCGTCGACGGTCAGCTCGAAGGCAACGGGACGTTCAACAGCGCCGATGGCGATATGTATGTCGGCAGCTTCAAGAACAACCAACTGCACGGCAAGGGCCGCTACGAGAACGCCGACGGTGATGTCTGGCTCGGTCAATTCAAGGAAGGTTCGCTGAACGGCAAGGGCGAGTTGATCGGTGCCGATGGCAGCCATTACATCGGCCAGTTCAGCGATTGGCGCTTCTCCGGCCAAGGTCGATTGAACCTGCCCGACGGCAGCTTTTACATTGGTCAGTTCGACGGTGACAGTTACTCGGGGCACGGCACCCTGGTGCTGACTGACGGCACGGTGCAAAACGGTACGTGGGTCAATGGCCAGCGGGTTCGCGATGCCGATGGCAAGCTGCTGCCCGATAGCCTGGAACTCGGTTTGCTGGCACAGGGCCGTTTGCTCAACGATGCACTGTCCAACGTGCCGGCTTCGACCCCAGCGGTCGAGTTGTACACCTTGACCCTGGGCGGTGACGGCAAGCAAAGCGTGTTCCTGCGCGAATCCGATTACGTCAGCAACATGCTCAGCAGCCGCTTTGGTGCGTTTGGCCAGATCCGCCTGGTGAACCATCGCGACCACCTCGTCGACCGGCCGATGGCCACCCGGGAAAACCTGCGCCGCGCCGCCGCCACCCTGGCCGAACGCAGTGGCCCGGAAGACTTGATCTTCATCTACCTGACCAGCCACGGCTCCAGCGAACACGAACTGGTGCTCGACCAGCCGCGCATGGAACTGTCCGATCTGCCGGCCGACGAACTCGCCACGGTGCTCTCTCCGCTGAAAAACCGCGACAAGATCATCGTGATTTCGTCCTGTTACTCCGGTGGATTCATTCCGGCTCTCAAGGATGAACGCACCCTGATCATGACCGCCTCGCGCGCTGACCGCGTGTCCTTTGGCTGCTCGGAAGAAGCCAACTTCACCTACTTCGGCGACGCGCTGTTCGCCCAGGCACTGAACCAGACCGACGACCTGGAGCAAGCCTTCAAACTGGCCAGGGCCACCGTTGCGGAACGCGAGCTTGCGGACAGCTTCGAAGCCTCTGAACCGCAGATCTGGGCGCCGAAAACCGTCCTCTCTCACTGGCAGTTGTTACGCAAGCAGCAGGCACGAAAAGCGCTTCGAAGTGTCTCCTCCGACAGCAAGGATGCAAAGAGCAACTAAGCTGAAGAGTATCAAGGGGGAAACACTATGTACTTGACGCCTCAACACGTATTGCTTGCCGGAGCTACCGGGTTGACCGGTGAACATTTACTTGATCGCCTGCTCAATGAGCCCACGATCTCACGAGTATTGGCGCCCTCACGCCGGCCATTGGCCGAGCACCCCCACCTGGAAAATCCGGTCGGCGACCCAGCAGTGTTTCTGCCGCAATTGAATGGTCGCGTCGACATCGCCTACTGCTGCCTGGGCACCACTATCAAGAAAGCCGGCTCGGAAGAGGCCTTTCGTGCGGTGGACCTGGACATGGTGGTGGCGTTCGCCAAACGTGCACGGGAGATGGGCGCACGGCACCTGATCGTGATCAGTGCCCTGGGTGCCGATCGCAGGTCCCCGATTTTCTACAACCGGGTCAAAGGCGAGATGGAATATGCATTGCGCGCACAGGACTGGCCGCAACTGACCATTTGCCGACCTTCGTTGTTGCTGGGCGAGCGTATGGAACCGCGTATGGCTGAGCAATTCGTCGGGCCCTTGTCCCGTTTGATCCCCGGCAAATACCGCGGCATCGAAGCCTGCCAACTGGCCCGTGCCATGTGGCGACTGGCGCTGGAAGAGCAGGATGGGGTGCGGATTGTGGAGTCGGATGAGTTGCGCAAGTTAGGCAAATAATCCGCAGACCTGTGGCGAGGGAGCTTGCTCCCTCGCCACAAGAGCCGCTCTCAATTTTACAACCCACCCGTCGCCTGAAAACTTACCCCGATCACCGTGAGCACAGACAGCGGCAACAGCAGCGTGTCGAGCAACGCGCTGGCCGGCAGGTCGACGCCAGGGTAGCTCGGGGCTTCGGCGCCGAAGCGGTCCATGGCGCAGCAGCCGCCATTCAAGGCATACAAATCCAGACGCGTTCCCGAATACACCACCGGCGCCCCTGGCTTGGCGGCATCGAGCGTTCGCGCCGTGGCGCAGCCAGCCAATTGCAGCGCCAGCACCATTGCCAGCAGCTTATTCATCGCTGGTCAGATGGTGTTCGCCCCAACGCGGCAGCATGTCCTGGGGAATGTTCAGCAGATTGAGAATTCGCGCCACGACAAAATCGATCAAGTCGTCGATGGTTTGCGGCTGATGATAAAAGCCTGGCGACGCCGGCAAAATCGTCACGCCCATGTTCGACAACTTGAGCATGTTCTCCAGATGAATGCTCGAATACGGCGTCTCACGCGGCACCAGAATCAGCTGGCGACGCTCCTTCAAGGTGACGTCGGCAGCACGCTCGATCAGGTTGTTGCAAGCCCCCGTCGCAATAGCCGACAAGGTCCCGGTGGAACACGGCACCACCACCATCGCTGCCGGCGCGCCGGAGCCCGAGGCCACTGGCGACATCCAGTCTTCCTTGCCATACACCCGAATCTGCCCGGCGGCAGCACCGGTGTATTCGGTGAGGAAGGCCTGCATCATCTGGGTTTTCGGCGGCAACGAAACGTCAGTCTCGGTGGCCATCACCAGTTGCGCCGCCTTGGAAATCAGGAAGTGCACCTCGCGGTCTTCACGAATCAGGCAGTCCAGCAGACGCAAACCATACTGGGCACCGGAAGCCCCGGTCATCGCCAGCGTGATGCGTTCCGGGCCGTTGTTCATTGCAGCGCCTCGGCGAGTTTGCCGTGCAGGCCGCCGAAGCCACCGTTGCTCATGATCACCACGTGAGTGCCGGGCTGGGCCTGGCTCTTCACGCGCTCGATGATGCCTTCCAGCGAATCGCTGACGATCGACGGCACCGTGCACAACGCAGCAGTAGCCCCCAGGTCCCAACCGAGGTTGGCCGGCGCATACCAGATCACCTGATCGGCATCGACCACGCTTTCCGGCAAGCCGTCACGGTGAGCGCCGAGTTTCATGGAGTTGGAGCGCGGCTCGATGATCGCGATCAGCGGTGCATCGCCAATGCGCTTGCGCAGACCGTCGAGGGTCGTCGCAATCGCCGTCGGATGGTGCGCGAAGTCGTCATAGATGGTGATGCCACGTACTTGCGCGACTTTCTCCATCCGGCGCTTGACGCTTTTGAATGCGCTGAGCGCAGCGATGCCCATGGACGGCACAACACCGACGTGGCGCGCCGCAGCCAATGTGGCCAGGGCGTTGGCGACGTTGTGTTGGCCGGTCATGTCCCACTCGACCACACCTTGGGCGACACCTTCGAACATCACTTCAAATTTCGAACCGTCTTCGCTGAGCAGTTTGACCTGCCACTGACCGCCGGCACCGGTAGTTTGCACCGGGGTCCAGCAGCCCATTTCGATGACGCGCAGCAACGCAGGCTCGGTGGTCGGGTGGATCACCAGGCCTTCGCTCGGGATGGTCCGCACCAAATGGTGGAATTGCCGCTCGATGGCTGGCAGATCGGGGAAGATGTCGGCGTGATCGTATTCAAGGTTGTTCAGGATCGCCGTGCGCGGGCGGTAGTGAACAAACTTGGAGCGCTTGTCGAAGAACGCGCTGTCGTACTCGTCGGCTTCGATCACGAAGAATGGCGTATCACCCAGACGAGCGGACACCGAGAAGTTTTGCGGCACGCCGCCGATCAGGAAACCCGGGCTCATGCCCGCGTGTTCCAGTACCCAGGCGAGCATGCTGCTGGTGGTGGTTTTGCCATGGGTACCGGCGACGGCCAGCACCCAGCGACCTTGCAGCACGTGATCCGCCAGCCATTGCGGGCCGGAGACGTACGGCAGGCCTTTGTTCAGCACGTATTCGACAGCCGGGTTGCCACGGGACATGGCATTACCGATCACCACCAGATCCGGCGCCGGATCGAGCTGCGCCGGGTCATAGCCTTGGGTCAACTCAATGCCCTGGGCCTCAAGCTGAGTGCTCATCGGCGGATAGACGTTGGCATCGGAGCCCGTCACGTGATGGCCCAGCTCTTTGGCCAGAACCGCCATCGAACCCATGAAAGTGCCGCAGATACCAAGAATATGAATGTGCATTAGTCGACCTCGTAAAACATGGCCGCAGGTTAGCTTAGGGTGGGAAAATTCGCACTCTGTCTTTAATGATCGTCCCCACGCTGATCGTTCCCACGCTCTGGTCTGCCCCCCAAAAGCGGACGCGGAGCGTCCGGGGAGGCATTCCCACGCGGAGCGTGGGAACGATCAACGGCCTAGCGGGCTATCCCGTGTTTACGCAGTTTTCTGTAGAGGGTATTGCGGCTGACGCCCAACTGCTCCGCTGTATGAGTCATATGCCAACGCGTCTGTTCCAGCGCATTCAGCAAGGCCAACCGTTCAGCATCATCCAGCGGATGCTCCGACGGTTCTTCAACGGCAACAACCGGCACCGGTCGAGCCTGACGAATCATCACCGGCAAATCCTCCAGCCCGATCCGCCCACCGTCGCACAATGCCGCTAACGTGCGCAGCACATTGCGCAACTGCCGCACGTTCCCCGGCCAGGCGAAGGCCAGCAACGCCTGGCGTGCCGGACCGTCGATCAATACGGTTTCCCCGCCCGCCTCTTCGGCCAGCAAAAAGTCGAGCAACTGAGACTTGTCACTGCGATCACGCAGCGCCGGCAGCGCAACTTCCAGCCCGTTGAGCCGGTAAAACAAATCCTCGCGGAAGCTGCCGTCCTGCACCCGCTCCAGTAAATTACGGTGAGTGGCGCTGATGATTCGTACGTTGACCGACTCCGGCTCGCCGCCGATCGGCACTACCTGACGATCTTCCAGCACCCTTAATAGCCGGGTCTGCAACGCCAGGGGCATGTCGCCGATTTCATCGAGGAACAGAGTCCCGCCATCGGCCTGTTGCAACTTGCCGCGCATACCTTCCTTGCGCGCACCGGTAAAGCTGCCGCCGCGATAGCCAAACAGTTCGCTCTCGATCAGGCTTTCGGGGATCGCCGCGCAGTTAAGGGCGACGAAGGCTTTTTCTGCTCGCTGGCTGGCCTGATGGACGGCTTTGGCAAACGCTTCTTTGCCGGATCCGGTTTCGCCGTTGATCAGTAACGGTACGTCCCGCTCGAACACACGCAAGGATTTACGGAAATCCTCCTGCAACCCCGTGTCGCCCAAACAAATGCCCGATAAGCGCGAAGGTTCGGCGATCACCGCACTTTGCACCACCGGCACCGGAATGCTGCGTGGCTGCCCGCGCAACACCGCAAACAGACTCCGCCCGTCTCGGGTACGCAATGGCCAACTGGCGCTGGCGTTGACACTTGCGCGGCCGAGCAAGTCATCCAGCGAACAATCGAAAAACGCCTCCACTGGCTTGCCCAGCAACCCACCGCGAATATGCCCCAGCAGGTTCAACGCACTCTGGTTGACCGCACTGATTCGCCCTTCCCCGTCGAACGCCAGCAGCCCTTCGCTGAACAGTCCGACGGATTCGGCCTGAAGATGAAAACGCAGCAGCCATTGATTGTCGAAGTAACGCAGGAAATAGCAGCTCTCGATCATCTTCGCCGACAGATTGACCAGGGCCATGGTGTGGAACTGACTTTGACGAGAGACCTCATGGCGCGCCGAGGACACGTCAAGCACCGCCAGCAATTCGCCGTGAGGGTCGAACACCGGGCTCGCCGAGCAGGTCAGGCCGGTGTGACGGCCGCGAAAATGCTCATCCTGGTGGATGGTCAGGGACTGACGCTCCACCAGGCAGGTGCCAATACCGTTGGTGCCTTCGCAGGCTTCGCTCCAGTCAGCGCCGAGCCACAGGCCGGCGCGCTCGAAAATCTTCCGCTCGGCAGGCGCGGTGACGCAATTGAGGATCACCCCGCGGGCGTCGGTCAGCAGAACCGCGTGGCCAGCGCCGGAGAGCTGCTGATGAAGGCTGGTCATTTCGCTGCCGGCGATGTGCAGCACTTGCTGCAAGCGCTCGCGGCTTTCGAGTACGCGGCCATGTTCCAGCACTGTCGGCGCCATGGTCAGGGCGGGGTCTAGGTGATAATCCTCAAGACAGCGCAGCCAGGAACGGGCAATCGACGGGTCGCTGCCGGGACCGTGCAGGTGGGATTTGCCCTGAGTGACGGTCAGGACCTGCTGGGCATGGCGACTCAAATGGTTGTCGTGCATTTCTTATTGTTCTCCCGAGCGGTTTACCCCCTGTAGGAGCTGAGCTTGCTCGCGATGGCGTCTGTACAACCAACATCAACATTGAATGTCAGGACGCCATCGCGAGCAAGCTCTGCTCCTACAGGTTATGCAGCAGGTGCATAGATCGCTATGACTGAGTCATATGGGCTCCGAGCATCCTCCAGCGCGACGTGCATTGCAATGCTGGCGAGACCGACCCGTCACACGTTGCGCCAGAAGCGGTACAAAGTGTCACAGGGGCCGTACCGAAACCGTCACAGACAGAGTCCGCCGGTCCGACAAAAACCGCGTAAAGCCTTGATTTACCTGACCTGCAACGCAGTGGCCCGACCTTTGCTCTACGCTTATAGCAGGCGCACATGCGCTCTCCCTTATAAGCACAAAAGCCAAGGAGAAATCACCATGCGTTACGCTCACCCCGGTACTGAAGGCGCTATCGTTTCGTTCAAGAGCAAATACGGTAACTACATCGGCGGCGAGTTCGTCGCGCCTGTCAAAGGTCAGTACTTCACCAACACCTCGCCAGTGAATGGCCAACCGATTGCCGAATTCCCGCGCTCCACGGCTGAAGACATCGAAAAAGCCCTGGACGCTGCCCACGCGGCCGCTGATGCCTGGGGCGCCACGTCCGCCCAGGCTCGCTCGCTGGTACTGCTGAAAATCGCCGACCGCATCGAACAGAACCTCGAAGTCCTGGCAATCACCGAATCCTGGGACAACGGCAAAGCCGTGCGTGAAACCCTCAACGCCGACATCCCGCTGGCGGCGGACCATTTCCGCTACTTCGCCGGTTGCATCCGCGCCCAGGAAGGCAGCGCTGCCGAAATCGACGGCAACACCGTGGCCTATCACATCCATGAACCGCTGGGCGTGGTCGGGCAGATCATCCCGTGGAACTTCCCGATCCTGATGGCCGCCTGGAAACTCGCCCCGGCCCTGGCCGCCGGTAACTGCGTGGTGCTCAAGCCTGCCGAGCAAACGCCGCTGGGCATTACCGTGCTGATGGAGCTGATCGGCGACCTGCTGCCACCGGGCGTGCTGAACGTGGTGCAAGGCTTCGGCAAAGAAGCCGGCGAAGCGCTGGCCACCAGCAAACGCATCGCCAAGATCGCCTTCACCGGCTCGACCCCGGTCGGCTCGCACATCATGAAATGCGCCGCTGAAAACATCATTCCGTCCACCGTGGAGCTGGGTGGCAAGTCGCCGAACATCTTCTTCGAAGACATCATGAAGGCCGAGCCAAGCTTCATCGAAAAAGCCGCCGAAGGCCTGGTGCTGGCGTTCTTCAACCAGGGCGAAGTCTGCACCTGCCCTTCCCGCGCCCTGGTGCAAGAGTCGATCTACGACGACTTCATGAAAGTCGTGATGAAGAAAGTGCTGTCGATCAAACGTGGCGACCCGCTGGACACCGACACCATGGTCGGCGCCCAGGCGTCCGAGCAGCAATTCGACAAAATCCTTTCGTACCTGGAAATCGCCAAGGGCGAAGGCGCCGAGCTGCTGACCGGCGGCAAGGTGGAAAAACTCGAGGGCAACCTGGCGACCGGGTATTACATCCAGCCGACCCTGCTCAAGGGCACCAACAAAATGCGCGTGTTCCAGGAAGAAATCTTTGGCCCGGTGGTGAGCATCACCACCTTCAAGGACGAAGCCGAAGCCCTGGCCATCGCCAACGACACCGAGTTCGGCCTGGGTGCCGGCCTCTGGACCCGCGACATCAACCGCGCCTATCGCATGGGCCGCGCCATCAAGGCCGGTCGCGTGTGGACCAACTGCTACCACCTGTACCCGGCACATGCTGCGTTCGGCGGTTACAAGAAGTCCGGCGTCGGTCGTGAAACCCACAAGATGATGCTCGATCACTATCAGCAGACCAAAAACCTGCTGGTGAGCTACGACATCAATCCGTTGGGCTTCTTCTAATCCGGCGCGATACCGCGTAACGGCTATCGCGAGCAAGCTCGGCTCCTACAGGACTGCGTTGTACCTGTAGGAGCATGGCTTGCCAGCGATGGCGTCCTCAATGACACCGAAAAACATTGCCCTGCCGCTCTGGCACGGGCTTTGCGTGCCCGCTCCACACGAAAATTTCGTACTTGAAAGTCCAACAAATCAAAAAATAAAAAAGACAGCGAGGACTTATGACTTCTACTACACAGCTCAAACCCACACTCGGCACCCTGCATTTATGGGGCATTGCCGTCGGCCTGGTGATTTCCGGCGAGTACTTCGGCTGGAGTTACGGCTGGGGCACCGCAGGGACCCTGGGTTTCCTCGTCACCGCTCTGATGGTGGCGACGATGTACACCTGTTTCATCTTCAGTTTCACCGAATTGACTACCGCGATTCCCCACGCGGGCGGGCCGTTTGCCTACAGCCGACGGGCCTTCGGTGAAAAAGGCGGACTGATCGCCGGCATCGCCACGCTGATCGAATTCGTCTTTGCCCCCCCGGCGATAGCCATGGCCATCGGCGCCTACCTCAATGTGCAATACCCTGAACTTGACCCCAAGATCGCCGCCGTTGGCGCCTATTTCGTGTTCATGGGCTTGAATATCCTCGGCGTCAGCATCGCCGCGACGTTCGAACTGGTCGTCACCGTGCTGGCGGTCGCCGAATTGCTGGTGTTCATGGGCGTCGTGGCGCCGGGCTTCAGCTTCAGTAATTTCGCGCTTAACGGCTGGTCGGGCGCCAACGAGTTCACCATGGGCTCGATTCCCGGCATCTTTGCGGCGATCCCCTTCGCGATCTGGTTTTTCCTTGCGATTGAAGGCGCGGCGATGGCGGCTGAAGAAGCCAAGGACCCGAAACGTACGATTCCCAGGGCGTATGTCAGTGGCATTCTGACCCTGGTGTTCCTGGCCATCGGCGTGATGGTGATGGCGGGCGGCGTTGGCGACTGGCGTCAACTGGCGAACATCAACGATCCGTTGCCTCAGGCAATGAAAGCCGTGGTCGGCAACAATTCGAGCTGGATGCACATGCTGGTGTGGATCGGCCTGTTCGGTCTGGTGGCGAGTTTCCACGGGATCATTCTTGGCTACTCGCGACAGTTCTTTGCGCTGGCCCGGGCCGGTTACCTGCCACGCGGCCTGGCCAAGCTCTCGCGCTTCCAGACCCCGCACCGGGCGATCCTGGTCGGCGGCGTGATCGGCATCGCGGCGATCTACAGCGACGGCCTGGTCAATCTGCAAGGCATGACCCTGACGGCAGCAATGATCACCATGTCGGTATTCGGTGCCATCGTGATGTACATCATCAGTATGCTGAGCCTGTTCAAACTGCGTAAAACCGAGCCGAACCTTGAACGCACCTTCCGCGCGCCGGGCTATCCGATCGTGCCGGGGATTGCGCTGTTCCTGGCGGTGGTGTGCCTGGTGGCGATGGCCTGGTTCAACACACTGATCGGGTGTGTGTTCCTCGGGTTTATGGCTGCCGGTTACCTGTATTTCCAATTGACCGCCAAGCAGCGCTTCGATGCGCCGGCGGACGCGATGCTCGAAGGCGTCTGAGTTGCACCGGCGCCGGGCTGATTGCCGGCGCCTGCCCTATTGAAGTGCACGCAGTTTCCATGTGGGAGCGGGCTTGCTCGCGAAGGCGGAGTGTCATTCACCACCCATGTTGAATGTCAGTCTGCC
>NZ_JAHBDP010000075.1:0-70741 GCF_019956495.1 Pseudomonas sp. BF-B-26
TATCGGCGCTTGGGTGAAAGGAGGAGGGGCGAAATCTCCCACGGTCTGTACTGCGTCAACAGTCGGAATCGAGCCTTGTCCCTCCTCCTCCCTTCAAGTCCTACCATACAAGCGAGCCTGCTCGCGAAGAGGCCATCACAGGCGGTGTAGAAATTACAGATACAAAAAAACCCCGCTCCTCTTTCGAAGGCGGGGCTTTTTGCAGCGTCAGGCGATCAGAACAAATCGATCGGTGCCGCTTCATCCGCAGGCAGTGGGCTGCCCGGCGCAGTGCCGTTGCCCAGCTCGTTCGCCGACGGTGGCGTGTCTTCGGCCTTGAACAGTTCGAAGTAGGCGCCTGGTGTGCCTGGGGTGGCTGCACGGCCGCTGATCGGGTCGACTCGCAGGCTGAGAATGCCTTCCGGCTCTGGCTGCGTATGGGGCGGCAGGCCTTTGAGTGCGGCGCCCATGTAGTTCATCCAGATCGGCAGGGCGACGGTACCGCCGAACTCCTTGCGACCCAGGCTTTCAGGCTGGTCGAAACCGGTCCAGACAGTGGTCACATAATCGGCGTTGTACCCGGAGAACCAGGCGTCCTTGGACTCGTTGGTGGTACCGGTCTTGCCCGCAATGTCGCTGCGGCCCAAGGCCAGGGCGCGGCGACCGGTGCCGAGTTTGATGACGTCCTCGAGCATGCTGTTGAGGATGAAAGTGGTGCGACCATCGATGATGCGCTCGGCCACGGCCGGTGTTTGTGGCGCTGGCTGGGCAGTCAGGGCTTCGCCCGGGGTTGCGTTGACGGTGAAGGCGCTGGCCGCGACAGGAGCGGCGATGCCGTCAGTGGCGACGTTGCCTTTCGGGACGCTCGACGGGTTGGCGACAAACAGCGTGTCGCCATTGCGGCTTTCGATTCTATCGATGATGTAGGGGGTGATCTTGTAGCCGCCGTTGGCGAAGGTGCTCCAGCCGGTGGCGATTTCCATTGGCGTCAGCGTCGCGGTGCCCAGGGCCAGCGACAGGTTGCGCGGCAGGTCCTGCTTGTTGAAGCCGAACTTGCTGATGTAGTCGATGGTGCGATCAACGCCCAGCGCCTGCACCAGACGGATCGACACCAGGTTGCGCGACTTGTACAGCCCTTCGCGCAGACGGATCGGACCGAGGAAGGTGTTGGTGTCGTTCTTCGGCCGCCAGACCTTGTCCAGGTATTCGTCGACGAACACGATCGGTGCGTCGTTCACCAGGCTGGCGGCGGTGTAGCCGTTATCCAGTGCGGCGCTGTAGACGAACGGTTTGAAGCTCGAGCCCGGCTGACGCTTGGCCTGCAGGGCGCGGTTGTAATTGCTCTGCTCAAAGGCGAAGCCACCGACCAGGGAGCGAATGGCACCGTTCTGCGGATCGAGGGAAACCAGCGCGCCCTGAGCCTGCGGGATCTGGCTGAATTTCAGCGAGTTGTCCGGCTGGCGCTGCACACGAATCAGGTCGCCGACCTGCGCAACGTCCGAAGGCTGCTTCGGATTGGCGCCCATGCTGTTGGTGTTCAGGAACGGACGCGCCCATTTCATGCTGTCCCAGCCGACGTGTTCGTCACCGGTACGGGTCATCACTTGCAGGCCGGTCTTGTCGACCTGGGTGACGATGGCAGGTTCAAGGCTGCTGATGGTGCGCTGCTTGGTCAGCTCGATTGTCCAGGCCTCGCGAGTCTTGCCCGGCAGGCGCGACTCCGGTCCGCGATAACCATGACGCTGGTCGTAGGTCATCAACCCTTCGTGGACTGCGGTGTTGGCCATTTCCTGCAGGTTGCTCGGCACCGTGGTGGTGACGCGGAAACCCTCGGTATAGGCGTCGCTGCCATAACGGCCGACCATTTCGGCGCGGGCCATTTCAGCGATGTACGGTGCGTTCACTTCCGGGGTCGGCACGTGATAACTGGCGTTCAGCGGCTCGTTGATCGCGGTGGTGTAGTCGGCTTCGGTGATTTTGCCGAGCTTGTACATGCGCCCAAGGATCCAGTCGCGACGTTCCTTGCTGCGGGCCGGATTGGCCAGCGGGTTGAAGCGCGAAGGGGCTTTCGGCAGGCCGGCGATCATCGCCATCTGCGCCAGGCTGACATCACGAATCGACTTGCCGTAGTAAACCTGCGCGGCGGCCTCGATGCCGTAGGCGCGGTTGCCCAGATAGATCTTGTTGACGTACAACTCAAGAATCTCGTCCTTGGTCAGCTGCCGTTCAATCTGCAGGGCCAGGAGAATTTCGGTGGTTTTGCGCGAGAAGCTGCGTTCGCTGGTCAGGAAGAAGTTCTTCGCCACCTGCATCGTGATGGTGCTGCCGCCGGACTGAATGTGTCCGCTTTTTACCAATTGGGTGGCCGCGCGCATCAGGCTGCTGGGGTCGACACCGTAGTGATTGGCGAAGTTGTCATCTTCAGCACTTAGTAACGCATTAATGAAATTGGGGGGAATGTCGGCGAACCGGATCGGTGTGCGGCGCATTTCGCCAAATTCTGCGATCAGCTTGTTGTCGCTGCTGTAGACCCGCAAAGGAATCTGCAACTGGATGCTTCTCAGAGCCTCCACGGATGGTAAACCCGGACTAAGGTAGAGAAAGGCGCCGCTAAGACCGAGGAGCAGTCCGCAGAAAACGGCGACGATGGACCATCCGAAAAATTTCAGCAGACGAATCAAGGCTTTTGGACATCCAGGGCAAAGAATGAATTAGGCATCAGGGTTCAGATAAACAGGGAACGACCCGCGCTTGAAGTAAAAACCGGAAAAAAAACGCTGGGCATTATAAGCATTTTTCCGCCGAGGGCGTCATTTGCGCTGCTGTCAAGACGGGTGGTTTGAACGCAACTGATATTACAGAGTCCGTAAGACACGGATAGTCATAGGGAATTGGTAGTGCTAGGACTCTTTAATAAAAAGGCCAATACGCTTCTGGGGATCGACATCAGCTCCACATCGGTCAAGCTTCTGGAGCTAAGCCGCCAAGGCGACCGTTATCGGGTCGAGGCCTATGCGGTGGAACCTTTACCCACTAACGCTGTGGTCGAGAAAAATATCGCCGAGCTCGAAGGCGTAGGGCAGGCACTCGCGCGCGTGCTGCTCAAGGCCAGGACCAACCTCAAGAACGTCGCCGTGGCCGTGGCCGGTTCGGCGGTGATTACCAAGACCATCGAGATGGACGCCGGTCTTTCCGACGATGAAATGGAAAACCAGCTGAAGATCGAGGCCGATCAATACATCCCTTATCCATTGGACGAAGTGGCCATCGACTTTGAGGTCCAGGGCGTTTCTGCGCGCAACCCCGAGCGAGTCAACGTGCTGCTGGCGGCCTGTCGCAAGGAAAACGTCGAAGTCCGGGAAGCGGCCCTGGCCCTGGCCGGTCTGACAGCCCGCGTGGTCGACGTCGAGGCTTATGCGCTGGAGCGTTCCTACGGATTGCTGGCGAGCCAGCTGGCTGCCTCTCAAGAACGTCTGACGGTAGCGGTAATCGATATCGGCGCCACCATGACCACTCTGAGCGTGCTGCATCAGGGGCGGATCATCTACACCCGCGAGCAATTGTTCGGTGGTCGTCAATTGACGGAGGAAATCCAGCGACGTTATGGCCTGACCATTGAGCAGGCGGGGCTGGCGAAGAAGCAGGGTGGTTTGCCGGACGATTACGTCAGTGAGGTGCTGCAGCCGTTTCGCGATGCGCTGGTGCAGCAGGTGTCGCGCTCGTTGCAGTTTTTCTTCGCCTCCGGTCAGTACAACTCGGTTGATCACATTCTGTTGGCCGGCGGTACCGCATCGGTCCCAGGGCTGGACCGGTTGATCGAGCAACGATTGGGAACGCCGACGCAAGTGGCCAATCCCTTCTCCGACATGACCCTGAGCAGCAAGGTCAACGCCGGTGCCCTGGCCAGCGATGCGCCGGCACTGATGATCGCCTGCGGGCTGGCCCTCAGGAGTTTCGACTGATGGCGCGGATCAATCTTTTACCCTGGCGTGAAGAGCTGCGTGAAGCGCGCCGCAAACGCTTTTTGCTGACACTGGTCGGTGTGATGGTGGGGGCCGTGGGCGCGGTGTTGATCGCGAACCAGGCCATCAGTGGCGCTATCGATCGGCAAGTGGCTCGTAACGATTACATCGGCAAACAGATTGCCGTGGTCGACGAGCGGATTAAACAGATCAGCGATTTGAAGGCCCGTCGCCAGCAATTGGTCGAGCGCATGCGCATCATCCAGGACCTGCAAGGCAACCGGCCGATCAGCGGGCGTATTTTCGATCAACTGGCGCGGACGCTGCCTGACGGCGTGTATTTCACTGAGGTGAAAATGGCCGGCAAGTCCTTGTCCATCACGGGTGCGGCGGAGTCCAACAATCGTGTGTCAGACCTGATGCGCAATCTGGATGCGTCCGACTGGTTTGATGCGCCCAGCCTCACGGAAGTCAAAGCGACGACCGCCGGTCAGCTGGATCAGGCCAACGTCTTTCAGCTGACCGTTCGTCAGGCTCAGCCCGCCGCTACGGAGGGCGGCAAATGAGGCTGTCTGACTGGTTCGAAGGCCTGCGCAAGATCGACATCAATGACCTGGACACCAATAACATGGGTTCCTGGCCGCCAGCCATCAAGGCACTGGCGGGTATCCTGCTCATGATTCTGGTGTTTTCACTGGGCTACAGTTTTTCCATCAGCGACCTTCAGAGCCAGCTCGAACTCAAGCGCGAGGAAGAGTCGACCCTCAAGGAGCAATTCGCCGACAAAGCCCATATGGCGGCGAATCTGGAGCTGTATACGCAGCAGATGAAGGAAATGGAGAACTCCTTTGGCGTGCTGCTGCGGCAATTGCCCAGTGACACCGAAGTGCCCGGCCTGCTGGAGGACATCACGCGCACCGGCCTGGGCAGTGGCCTGGAGTTCGAAGAGATCAAACTGCTGCCGGAGAACACGCAGCAGTTCTACATCGAACTGCCGATCCAGATCACCGTCACCGGTGCCTACCATGACCTGGCCACCTTCGTCAGCGGCGTCGCCGGGCTGCCACGGATTGTCACCCTGCATGACTTCGACCTTGCGCCGGCCAACCCGGAAGGTGGTCCGAAGTTGCGCATGAGCATCCTCGCCAAGACCTACCGCTACAACGACAAGGGGCTGCAAAAATGAGCCCGACTCGTTGTTTTTCGATGGTTGTGTTGGTCGCCAGCCTGGCTGGTTGCGGCAGCGACAATGACTTCAGCGACCTGGACGCGTACATGAACGAAATGCGTTTGCGTGCGCCCGGCAAGATTGAACCAACGCCGACATTTCGGTCTTACCCAACATTCACCTACAGCGCCGCCAACCTGCGAAGCCCGTTTTCCCGGCAGATCAGAGTTGATCTGGCCGGCCAGAAACACGGCTCGCGCAACGTCAAACCTGACCCGAACCGGGTCAAACAGTACCTCGAAGGTTTCAACATCGAGCAGTTTGAAATGGTCGGAACGATCGCCAATGCGACCGGCTCCTTTGCGCTGCTGCGCGGGGCGGGCGGGGTACATCGGTTGAAAGTCGGCGATTACCTGGGGCGTAACGATGGGCGGATCGTCGCCATCAGTAGCTCGCAGGTCGATGTGGTCGAAATCGTTCCCGACGGCGAAGGCGCCTGGCTGGAGCGGCCGCGGACCATCCCTTTGAAAGAGCACTCATAGTGGAACTCGAAAAATGAACAGGATTTTCTCAACCTTCGGTATTTCGCTATGGATAGCGTTGCTGTCGCCGATGGTGCTAGCGGCCAACCTCAAAGCGCTGGATGTTGCGGCGCTGCCGGGGGGCCGCGTCGAGTTGAAGTTGTCGTTCGATGAGCCGCCACCGTCGCCTCACGGTTACACCACGGAATCGCCTGCACGGATTGCGCTGGATCTGCCTGGCGTTGTCAGTCAGCTAAAAAGCAAAAGTCGTGAGCTGGGTGGCGGAAATGCCCGCAGCGCTACAGTGGTGCAAGCCAAGGATCGTACGCGGCTGATCATCAATCTGACCCAGTTGACGCCATACAACGCACGGGTCGAAGGCAACACGCTGTTCGTGGTGGTCGGGCAAGGCGCCAACAAAACGGTCTCCAGCCCGGCGCCCAAAACCCCGCGCACAGCGACTGCAACGCCAGCCCCGGCGAAAGCCTATGCGCCCGTAGGCAAGGCTATCCGGGGGGTGGATTTCCAGCGCGGCACCCAGGGCGAAGGCAATGTGGTCATCGATCTGTCGGATCCTTCCATCGCCCCGGACATTCAGGAGCGCGACGGCAAGATCATCCTCGGTTTCCCCAAGACCCAATTGCCTGAACCGTTGCGTGTGCGTCTGGACGTCAAGGATTTCGCCACCCCGGTGCAGTTCGTCAACGCCAGCGCCACGGGTGATCGGGCCACGATCAGCATTGAACCCAGCGGCGCCTTCGATTATTCGACTTACCAGACCGACAACAAGCTGACTGTCAGCATCCGGCCGATGACTGTCGATGACTTGCAGAAACGCAACACCGAGCGTTTCGCCTACACCGGTGAAAAGCTCTCGCTGAATTTCCAGGACATCGATGTGCGTTCGGTGCTGCAACTGATCGCCGATTTCACCAACCTCAATCTGGTGGCCAGCGACACGGTGCAGGGCGGCATCACGCTGCGTTTGCAGAACGTGCCGTGGGATCAGGCGCTGGATCTGGTGTTGAAAACCAAGGGCCTGGATAAGCGCAAGATCGGTAATGTTTTGTTGGTGGCGCCGGCCGATGAAATCTCCGCCCGGGAGCGCCAGGAGCTGGAGTCACAGAAGCAAATCGCCGACCTGGCCCCCCTGCGTCGCGAGCTGTTGCAGGTCAACTACGCCAAAGCTGCCGATATCGCCAAGCTGTTCCAGTCGGTGACCAGTGCCGAGGCAAAAGCCGACGAGCGGGGCTCGATCACGGTGGATGAGCGGACCAACAACATCATTGCCTACCAGACCCAGGATCGCCTCGATGAACTGCGCCGTATCGTCGCGCAACTGGATATTCCGGTGCGTCAGGTGATGATCGAGGCGCGCATCGTCGAAGCCAACGTCGACTATGACAAAAGCCTCGGCGTGCGCTGGGGTGGATCGATCCAGAACAAGGGCAACTGGAACACCTCAGGCGTCAGCAATAATGGGGCGAATGCTTCATCGACCATCGGTACGCCTGGCAGCACCAGCACCAACTCGCCGTTCGTCGACCTGGGCGCCGCCGGCAACACCTCGGGGCTCGGCATCGCTTTCATCACCGACAATGTGCTGCTGGATCTTGAGCTGACGGCCATGGAAAAAACCGGCAACGGCGAAATCGTCTCGCAGCCCAAGGTGGTCACCTCGGACAAGGAAACCGCGAAAATCCTCAAGGGCACGGAGATTCCCTATCAGGAAGCCAGCTCCAGCGGCGCTACCTCGGTGTCGTTCAAGGAGGCCTCGCTGTCTCTGGAAGTGACGCCGCAGATCACTCCGGACAACCGGATCATCATGGAGGTCAAGGTCACCAAGGACGAACCGGACTACCTGAACAAGGTGCAGGATGTGCCGCCGATCAAGAAAAACGAGGTCAATGCCAAGGTCCTGGTCAACGACGGCGAGACCATCGTGATTGGCGGGGTTTTCTCAAATACTCAGAGCAAGGTTGTAGATAAGGTGCCATTTCTCGGTGATGTGCCGTATCTTGGCCGCCTTTTCCGGCGTGACGTGGTTTCGGAGAAAAAATCCGAGCTGCTGGTATTTCTCACTCCGCGTATCATGAATAACCAGGCGATTGCTGTGAGTCATTGATTCTGTGCGAAATTTGATTCTTGTTGGACCGATGGGGGCTGGAAAAAGCACCATCGGCCGGTTGCTGGCCAAAGAGCTGCGCCTGCCGTTCAAAGATTCCGATAAGGAAATTGAATTGCGCACGGGCGCCAATATCCCGTGGATTTTCGATAAGGAAGGCGAGCCGGGCTTTCGTGACCGCGAGCAGGCGATGATCGCCGAGCTGTGTGGGTGCGACGGCGTGGTGCTGGCGACCGGTGGCGGCGCGGTGATGCGCGAGGCCAATCGCCGGGCGCTGCACGCCGGCGGGCGGGTGGTTTATCTGCATGCGTCTGTCGAGCAGCAGGTGGGCCGCACGTCCCGCGATCGCAATCGACCCCTGTTGCGTACCGCCGATCCGGCCAAGACCCTTCGGGATCTGCTGGCGATCCGCGATCCGCTTTATCGGGAAATCGCCGATCTGGTGGTGGAAACCGATGAGCGGCCGCCGCGAATGGTGGTGCTCGATATTCTCGAACGCTTGCAGCAGCTACCTCCCCGTTAAAGCGCAGCGCGAAATGCGCTATCCTCGGCGTCCTGTCATGGCCGCTCAAGGTTGTGGCAGATGGCTACCGAGCGGCGTCATACCAGCAGACGCCGTGGACATTCGTTAACTCAAGGCAGGACGCCTGATTCCATCTTCACTGTGGGGACACATGCAGACACTCAAGGTCGATCTAGGCGAGCGCAGCTACCCGATTCATATTGGCGAAGGTTTGTTGGATCAGCCTGAGCTGCTGGCCCCGCACATCCGCGGACGGCAAGTGGCGATCATCTCCAACGAGACCGTTGCGCCGCTCTATCTCGAGCGTCTGACCCGCAGCCTCGCACAGTTCTCGGTGGTTTCCGTGGTGCTGCCGGACGGCGAAGCGTTCAAGACCTGGGAAACCCTGCAACTGATTTTCGATGGTCTGCTGACCGCGCGGCACGACCGCCGTACCACGGTCATCGCCCTCGGTGGCGGCGTGATTGGTGACATGGCCGGTTTTGCTGCCGCCTGCTACCAGCGTGGTGTCGATTTCATCCAGATTCCGACCACGCTGCTGTCGCAAGTCGACTCTTCGGTGGGCGGCAAGACCGGGATCAACCATCCGCTGGGCAAGAACATGGTTGGCGCTTTCTATCAGCCGAACGTGGTGCTGATTGATACCGCGACCCTCAATACCCTGCCGGCCCGCGAACTCTCCGCCGGGCTTGCTGAAGTCATCAAATACGGGCTGATCTGCGACGAGCCGTTTCTGACCTGGCTCGAAGAAAACGTTGATCGCCTGCGTGCTCTGGATCAAGTAGCTCTGACTTACGCCATCGAGCGCTCTTGCGCGGCCAAGGCTGCGGTGGTCGGTGCCGACGAACGGGAGACCGGTGTTCGCGCCACGCTTAACCTGGGTCATACCTTCGGCCACGCCATCGAAACCCACATGGGCTATGGTGTCTGGCTACATGGTGAGGCGGTCGCTGCTGGCACCGTAATGGCCTTGGAAATGTCCGCGCGCCTGGGCTGGATCAGCGAGCAAGAGCGCGATCGCGGCATTCGTCTGTTCCAGCGTGCCGGCCTCCCGGTTATCCCGCCTGAAGAGATGACTGAAGCCGATTTTCTCGAACACATGGCAATTGACAAGAAAGTGATCGACGGTCGTTTGCGCCTGGTGCTGCTGCGCCACATGGGCGAAGCGGTGGTGACCGACGATTATCCGAAAGAGGTTTTACAGGCCACGCTGGGAGCGGATTACCGCGCTCTGGCTCAGCTTAAAGGTTAATAAGATCCCGATGACTAGTTTGCACGCCGACGAGGCTTTCCTCGGCCATTACCAGTTGAGTCATGACCCTTTTTCTCCACGGGTGCCTGGCTTCAAATTCTTCCCGGCCCAGCGCAAACCGGTGCTGGGGCAACTGCATCACCTGGCACGCTACAGTCAGTTGTTGCTGGTCGTCACCGGCCCGCAAGGCAGTGGCAAGACGCTGTTGCGTCAGGCCCTGGTGGCCAGCACCAACAAACAGTCGGTGCAGAGCGTGGTTGTTTCCGCCCGTGGCGCCGGTGACGCGGCCGGCGTGCTGCGTCAGGTGGCTCAGGCGCTGAACGTCGCCCAGGCCGAGATCGGCGCGATTCTGGCTCAAGTGGTGCAACTTGCACTGACGGGGCAGGAAGTCTATCTGCTGGTGGATGACGCCGAGCAACTCGACGAGTCCGCGCTGGAAGCCTTGCTGGCCCTGGCCGCCGGTGCACCGGAAGGTCGCCCGCATGTGTTCCTGTTCGGCGAGTCGTCGTTGATTGCTCAACTGGATGCGCTGAGCCTCGAGGAAGAGCGTTTCCACGTCATCGAATTGCAGCCTTACACCGAAGAAGAAACCCGCGAATATCTGGACCAGCGACTCGAAGGCGCCGGCCGGGGTATCGAACTTTTCACCGCAGATCAGATCTCTGATATTCACGAAAGCTCCGACGGTTGGCCTGGCACCATCAACCAGGTTGCCCGCGATGCGATGATCGAAGCCATGATTGCCAGCCGCTCAGCGGTGAAGCGTCCAAGTATGGGGTTCAACATGCCGAAGAAACACGTATTGGCGATTTCCGCTGTTGTCGTGGTTGCGGTAGCCGCCGCCTGGTTGATGCCGGGTCGCAGCAAAGCACCGACCACTGGCGCACCTGCCAACGAACAGGCGCAACTGCCGCTCGGTCAGGGCACGCCACAACCTAACAGCGGCGGCGCGCCTGCCGTCGAATTCGCCGGTAACTCGCAACCGATGCCATTGCCGCTGGTCGGCAACTCGCAGCCGGTCATGCGCGGTCCGCTGGCCGAAGCCGCCGGTGGCATCACCGAAGGCGATGACGGTGTGCCGGTCGAAGGCTCGAGCGCTACGCCGCCGACCGTGACTACCACAGCGCCGCCTGCGGGCGTCCAGCCTGGCCCGGCACCGACACCTGCCGCCAAGCCTGTGCCTGCGCCGACTCAGGTCGCGACGGCCAAGCCAGTCCCGGTTGCGCCTGCCGTGAAGCCGGCTCCAGTGCCAGCCAAACCAGCCGCTGCTGCTGCTGCCAAGCCTGTCGAGAAACCAGCCACCGTGGCCAAGGCCGCTGGCGGCACCTGGTACTCAGCGCAAGCGCCGGGTAACTACGTGGTGCAGATCCTCGGCACCAGCTCCGAAGCGGCCGCGCAATCCTTCGTCAAGGAGCAGGGCGGCGAGTACCGTTATTTCAAGAAAGTCCTCAACGGCAAGCCGCTTTACGTCATCACTTACGGTAGCTTCGCCAACCGCGATGCAGCCGTTACCGCCATCAAGGCCTTGCCAGCGAAGGTTCAGGCTGGTAAACCTTGGCCTCGCACTGTCGCCAGCGTCCAACAGGAACTGGCAACAACTCGCTGAAGATTCGGCGGCCTTACCCAGGTCGCCTCTCCAAGCACCTCAAAATTTCTGCAAGTGCGCGCCGCCTCTACAGGCCGCGTGCCTTGTGGTGTCTGCGTCACAGTAGTCTTTGAGTCGTTGCGGTCAAAATTAAAAAAGTTTTGACTAGCACAGCATATCGCTTTAAACCTTTCACAAATGCGACATAGATTTGCGACAGTTCGTCGTCAAATTTGTGAGCCTCCGTGTCGGTGTGTACAATGACCTCCCTTTTGCCCCCGCAAAGCTGGCGTACGTTCGGCGTGAATGGCAAGTGGTTGAATTGAAAAGAAATTTGCCTCGACAAGAGGCAGCCTGGTGAGAAAGTGTCTATGAAAGCAGGTCTGTACCAACCAGATGAATTCAAGGATAACTGCGGTTTCGGCCTGATAGCCCATATGCAGGGCGAGCCCAGTCATACCCTTTTGCAAACGGCCATCGAGGCCCTGACCTGCATGACCCACCGCGGTGGGATCAACGCCGACGGCAAGACCGGTGACGGTTGCGGTCTGCTGATTCAAAAGCCGGATGTGTTCCTGCGAGCCATCGCCCAGGAAACCTTCGGCGTCGAACTGCCCAAGCAATATGCAGTGGGCATGGTCTTCTTCAACCAGGACCCGGTCAAAGCCGAAGCCGCTCGCGAGAACATGAACCGCGAGATCCTCGCTGCTGGCCTGACCCTCGTCGGCTGGCGCAAAGTGCCGATCGACACCAGCGTCCTCGGTCGCCTGGCCCTTGAGCGCCTGCCGCAGATTGAACAAGTGTTCATCGCCGGCGATGGCCTGAGCGATCAGGACATGGCCGTCAAGCTGTTCACCTCCCGTCGTCGCTCGTCCGTGGCCAACGCCGCCGACGCCGATCACTACGTCTGCAGCTTTTCGCACAAGACCATCATTTATAAAGGCCTGATGATGCCGGCGGATTTGACCGCCTTCTATCCAGACCTCAGCGACCAGCGCCTGCAGACCTCGATTTGCGTGTTCCACCAGCGCTTCTCGACCAACACCCTGCCGAAATGGCCGCTGGCTCAGCCGTTCCGTTTCCTCGCCCACAACGGCGAAATCAACACCATCACCGGTAACCGCAACTGGGCCGTGGCCCGTCGCACCAAGTTCACCAATGACCTGATGGACCTGGAAGAACTCGGCCCGCTGGTCAACCGTGTCGGTTCCGACTCCTCCAGCATGGACAACATGCTTGAGCTTATGGTCACCGGTGGCATCGACCTGTTCCGTGGCGTGCGGATGATCATTCCGCCTGCGTGGCAGAACGTCGAAACCATGGACCCGGACCTGCGTGCATTCTACGAATACAACTCCATGCACATGGAACCGTGGGACGGCCCGGCCGGCGTGGTAATGACCGACGGTCGTTACGCGGTGTGCCTGCTCGACCGTAACGGTCTGCGTCCGGCGCGTTGGGTCACCACCAAAAACGGCTTTATTACCCTGGCCTCGGAAATCGGTGTCTGGAACTACCAGCCTGAAGACGTGATCGCCAAGGGCCGCGTTGGCCCGGGTCAGATCTTCGCCGTGGACACCGAAACCGGCCAGATCCTCGACACCGACGCCATCGACAACCGCTTGAAGTCGCGTCATCCGTACAAGCAATGGCTGCGCAAGAATGCCCTGCGCATCCAGGCGACCATGGAAGACAACGACCACGGTTCGGCGTTCTACGACGTCGACCAGCTCAAGCAGTACATGAAGATGTACCAGGTCACTTTCGAAGAACGTGATCAGGTGCTGCGTCCGCTCGGCGAGCAAGGCTACGAAGCCGTCGGCTCGATGGGCGACGATACGCCGATGGCCGTGCTGTCCCAGCGCGTGCGCACGCCGTACGACTATTTCCGCCAGCAGTTCGCGCAGGTCACCAACCCGCCGATCGACCCGCTGCGTGAAGCCATCGTCATGTCGCTGGAGATCTGCCTCGGTGCCGAGCGCAACATCTTCCAGGAGTCGCCGGAACACGCCTCGCGTGTGATCCTCAGCTCGCCGGTCATTTCTCCGGCCAAGTGGCGCTCGCTGATGAACCTCGATCGTCCGGGCTTCGAGCGCGCGATCATCGACCTCAACTACGACGAAAGCGTCGGCCTCGAAGCGGCGATCCGCAACGTTGCCGATCAGGCTGAAGAAGCCGTGCGCTCCGGTCGCACCCAGGTCGTGCTGAGTGACCGTCACATTGCCCCGGGCAAATTGCCGATCCACGCTTCCCTGGCCACCGGCGCGGTGCACCACCGCTTGACCGAAAAAGGCCTGCGTTGCGACTCCAACATCCTCGTGGAAACCGCGACGGCTCGCGATCCGCATCACTTCGCCGTGTTGATCGGTTTTGGTGCCTCGGCGGTCTATCCGTTCCTGGCCTACGAAGTGCTGGGCGACCTGATCCGTACCGGTGAAGTGCTGGGCGACCTCTATGAGGTGTTCAAGAACTACCGCAAAGGCATCACCAAAGGTCTGCTGAAGATCCTGTCGAAGATGGGTATCTCGACCATCACGTCGTATCGCGGCGCGCAATTGTTCGAAGCCATCGGCCTGTCCGAAGAAGTCTGCGAGCTGAGCTTCCGTGGCGTACCGAGCCGCATCAAAGGTGCGCGTTTCGTCGACATCGAAGCCGAGCAGAAAGCCCTGGCTGCCGAAGCCTGGAGCCCGCGCAAGCCGATCCAGCAGGGTGGTTTGCTGAAGTTCGTCCACGGTGGCGAATATCACGCGTACAACCCTGACGTGGTCAACACCCTGCAAGCCGCTGTGCAGCAGGGCGACTACAGCAAGTTCAAGGAATACACGGCGCTGGTGGACAACCGTCCGGTGTCGATGATCCGTGACATGTTCAAGGTCAAAACCCTGGACACGCCGCTGGACATCAGCGAGATCGAACCGCTGGAATCGGTGCTCAAGCGCTTTGACTCCGCGGGCATCTCCCTTGGCGCCTTGTCGCCGGAAGCTCACGAAGCCCTCGCCGAAGCGATGAACCGCCTCGGTGCGCGTTCCAACTCCGGCGAAGGCGGCGAAGACCCGGCGCGTTACGGCACCATCAAGAGCTCGAAAATCAAACAGGTCGCGACTGGCCGTTTCGGTGTGACCCCGGAGTACCTGGTCAACGCTGAAGTGCTGCAGATCAAAGTCGCTCAGGGCGCCAAGCCCGGCGAAGGTGGTCAGCTGCCAGGCGGCAAGGTCAACGGTCTGATCGCCAAGCTGCGTTACGCAGTGCCGGGCGTGACCCTGATCTCGCCTCCACCGCACCACGACATCTATTCGATCGAAGATTTGTCGCAGCTGATTTTCGACCTGAAACAGGTCAACCCGAAGGCCCTGGTCTCGGTGAAGCTGGTTGCAGAAGCGGGCGTCGGCACCATCGCTGCCGGTGTGGCCAAGGCCTACGCGGACTTGATCACCATCTCCGGCTACGACGGTGGCACCGGTGCATCGCCGCTGACCTCGATCAAATACGCGGGCGCTCCGTGGGAACTAGGCCTGGCCGAAACTCACCAGACCCTGCGCGGCAACGACCTGCGCGGCAAAGTGCGGGTACAAACCGACGGCGGCCTGAAAACCGGCCTCGACGTGATCAAGGCAGCGATCCTCGGCGCTGAAAGCTTCGGCTTCGGCACCGCGCCAATGATCGCGCTGGGCTGCAAATACCTGCGTATCTGCCACCTGAACAACTGCGCCACCGGCGTCGCGACTCAGAACGAGAAGCTGCGCAAGGATCATTACATCGGGACCGTCGACATGGTGGTGAATTTCTTCACCTACGTCGCCGAGGAAACCCGTGAGTGGCTGGCCAAACTGGGCGTGCGCTCCCTCGAAGAGCTGATCGGTCGTACCGATCTGCTGGACATCCTCGAAGGCCAGACCGCCAAGCAGCAACACCTGGACCTGACGCCATTGCTCGGCAGCGATCACATCCCGACAGACAAGCCTCAGTTCTGCCAGGTCGATCGCAACCCACCGTTCGACAAAGGCCTGCTGGCCGAGAAAATGGTCGACATGGCTACCTCGGCCATCAACGACATGAGCGGCGCTGATTTCGCGCTGGATATCTGCAACTGCGACCGTTCGATCGGCGCGCGGATCTCCGGTGAAATCGCTCGCAAGCATGGCAACCAAGGCATGGCGAACGCACCGATCACCTTCCGCTTCAAAGGGACGGCTGGTCAGAGCTTCGGTGTGTGGAACGCCGGCGGCCTGAACATGTACCTGGAAGGCGACGCCAACGACTACGTCGGCAAAGGCATGACCGGCGGCAAACTGGTCATCGTTCCGCCGAAGGGTAGCGTCTACAAGACTCAGGACAGTGCCATCATCGGCAACACCTGCCTGTACGGCGCCACTGGCGGCAAGCTGTTCGCCGCCGGTACCGCGGGCGAGCGTTTCGCCGTGCGTAACTCCGGTGCTCACACCGTGGTGGAAGGCACGGGCGATCACTGCTGCGAGTACATGACCGGCGGTTTCGTCTGCGTATTGGGCAAGACCGGTTACAACTTCGGCTCAGGCATGACCGGCGGTTTCGCCTACGTGCTCGACCAGGACAACTCCTTCGTTGACCGGGTCAACCACGAACTGGTGGAAATTCAGCGGATCAGCGGTGAGGCGATGGAAGCCTATCGCAGCCACCTGCAACGCGTGCTGAACGAATACGTCGAGGAAACCGACAGCGAGTGGGGTCGTAACCTCGCTGAAAACCTCGATGATTATCTGCGTCGTTTCTGGCTGGTCAAGCCCAAGGCTGCCAACCTGAAATCGTTGCTTTCCAGCACCCGTGCCAACCCGCAGTGATATGCGCCTGAAGAGTTTGATGAGGTTTTAACAATGGCTGAACGTCTGAATAACGACTTCCAGTTCATCGATGTCGGGCGCAAGGATCCGAAGAAGAAACTGTTGCGTCAACGCAAGAAAGAGTTCGTGGAGATCTACGAACCCTTCAAACCCCAGCACTCGGCCGATCAGGCCCACCGTTGCCTGGGTTGCGGTAACCCGTATTGCGAATGGAAGTGCCCGGTGCACAACTTCATTCCGAACTGGCTGAAGCTGGTGGCCGAGGGCAACATCCTCCAGGCCGCCGAGCTGTCGCACCAGACCAACACCCTGCCGGAAGTGTGCGGCCGGGTGTGCCCGCAGGATCGTCTGTGCGAGGGTGCCTGCACCCTCAACGACGGTTTCGGCGCGGTGACCATCGGTTCGGTCGAGAAGTACATCACCGATACCGCGTTCGCCATGGGCTGGCGCCCGGACATGTCCAAGGTCATACCAACCGGCAAGCGTGTTGCGGTGATCGGCGCAGGCCCGGCAGGCCTGGGCTGTGCCGACGTGCTGGTCCGCGGCGGCGTGACCCCGGTGGTGTTCGACAAGAACCCGGAAATCGGCGGTCTGCTGACCTTCGGCATCCCCGAGTTCAAGCTGGAAAAGACCGTGCTGAGCAATCGTCGCGAAGTCTTCACCGGCATGGGCATCGAGTTCCGTCTGAACACCGAAGTGGGCAAGGACGTGACCGTCGAGCAACTGCTCGAAGAGTACGATGCCGTGTTCATGGGCATGGGCACCTACACCTATATGAAGGGCGGCTTTGCCGGTGAGGATTTGCCGGGCGTGCATGACGCGCTGGACTTCCTGATCGCCAACGTCAATCGCAACCTGGGCTTTGAAAAGTCGCCGGAAGATTTCGTCGACATGAAAGGCAAGAAGGTGGTGGTGCTGGGTGGCGGCGACACGGCGATGGACTGCAACCGTACGTCGATTCGCCAGGGCGCCAAATCGGTGACTTGTGCTTATCGTCGTGACGAAGCGAACATGCCGGGCTCGCGCAAAGAGGTGAAGAACGCCAAGGAAGAGGGCGTGAAATTCCTCTACAACCGCCAGCCAATCGCGATCGTCGGTGAAGACCGCGTCGAAGGCGTGAAGGTGGTCGAGACCCGTCTCGGCGAACCGGACGCCCGTGGCCGTCGCAGCCCCGAGCCGATCCCGGGTTCCGAAGAGATCATCCCGGCCGACGCCGTGGTCATCGCGTTCGGTTTCCGTCCGAGCCCGGCGTCGTGGTTTGAACAGCACAGCATCCAGACCGACAGCCAGGGCCGCGTCGTGGCCCCGGAACAAGGTCAGTACAAGCACCAGACCAGCAACCCGAAAATCTTCGCCGGTGGCGACATGGTTCGCGGTTCTGACCTGGTGGTGACGGCGATCTTCGAAGGCCGCAATGCCGCCGAAGGGATCCTGGATTACCTGGGCGTTTAACTAGACTTGAAACGCGATTAAATGTGGGAGCGGGCTTGCTCGCGAAGGCGGTCTGTCAGTCAACATCTCTGTTGAATGTGACGGCCTCTTCGCGAGCAAGCCCGCTCCCACATTGGTTTCAGGGTGTTGCTAAATAGCGTGTTCCACCGCGACAAATTGACCCGATAGACAAAAGGCTGACCTGCAACCGTGCCTTTTGCGTCGCGCTCTGAGAAAATGCCCGCACTTTTTTTCCGGATGCCGACATGACTGCCCTGAAGAACGACCGTTTCCTTCGCGCCCTGCTCAAGCAACCCGTAGACGTCACGCCTGTCTGGATGATGCGTCAGGCCGGTCGCTACCTGCCGGAATACCGCGCCAGCCGTGCCAAGGCCGGCGACTTTATGAGCCTGTGCATGAACCCGGAGTTCGCTTGCGAAGTCACGATGCAGCCGCTCGACCGCTACCCACAACTGGACGCGGCGATCCTGTTCTCCGACATCCTGACCATCCCCGATGCCATGGGACAGGGCCTGTACTTCGAAACCGGTGAAGGTCCGCGCTTCAAGAAAGTCATCAGCACGATGGCTGACATCGAAGCACTGCCGATTCCTGATCCGCACAAAGACCTCGGCTACGTCATGGACGCGGTCAGCACCATCCGCCGCGAACTGAACGGCCGCGTGCCGCTGATCGGCTTCGCCGGCAGCCCATGGACCCTGGCCACCTACATGGTCGAAGGCGGCTCGTCGAAAGACTACCGCAAGACCAAAACCATGCTCTACGACAACCCGCAAGCCTTGCACCTGCTGCTGGACAAGCTCGCGCAGACGGTCACCAGCTACCTCAACGGCCAGATCATGGCCGGGGCGCAAGCGGTGCAGATCTTCGACAGTTGGGGCGGCAGCCTTTCGGCGGCGGCGTACCAGGAGTTCTCCCTGGCCTACATGCGCAAAATCGTCAGCGGCCTGATCCGCGAACATGAAGGCCGTAAAGTGCCGGTCATCCTGTTCACCAAAAATGGCGGCCTGTGGCTCGAAAGCATTGCTGATGCTGGCGCTGACGCGCTAGGCCTAGACTGGACCTGCGACATCGGCAGCGCCCGTGATCGCGTCGGCAGCAAAGTTGCCCTGCAAGGCAACATGGACCCGACCGTGCTCTACGCCAAGCCAGAAGCCATTCGCACCGAAGTCGGCCGCATCCTCGCCAGCTACGGCAAGGGCAGCGGCCACGTGTTCAACCTCGGCCATGGCATCACCCCGGAAGTCGACCCGGAACACGCCGGCGCCTTCCTGCGCGCGGTGCATGAACTGTCGGCGCAGTATCACGAGTGATCGTGACGGGTTAACAAACACCCTGCTTTTCTGTGGGAGTGAGCCTGCTCGCGATGGCGGCATAACAGCCAACTTAGATGTTGAATGTTATGGCCTCATCGCGAGCAGGCTCGCTCCCACAGTTGTTTTGTATTGGGTCAAATTCAGGCTTTTACTCCACCCAGCGGCGGCAACTTCGCCAGTTTCAACGCCACCAACAGCGCAATCACCA
Source organism: Pseudomonas sp. BF-B-26 (assembly GCF_019956495.1). Taxonomy (NCBI): domain Bacteria; kingdom Pseudomonadati; phylum Pseudomonadota; class Gammaproteobacteria; order Pseudomonadales; family Pseudomonadaceae; genus Pseudomonas; species Pseudomonas sp. BF-B-26. The sequence goes on from NZ_JAHBDP010000075.1 coordinate 18,909, forward strand.
GCAACCCACCAATGAACAACCCGATTCCGTTCCACCCGCCCAAGTGCCAGAACACCCCGCCCGCCGTCCCGGCAATGCTCGACCCGGCGTAATAGCTGAACAGATAAAGCGACGATGCTTGCCCTTTGGCCTTTATAGCTCTGCGGCCAATCCAGCTACTCGCCACCGAATGGGCGCCGAAGAAGCCGAAGGTAAAGATCAACATGCCGATGATCACCACCGGCAGCGGCGTCAACATAGTCAGTGCAAGGCCGGCGATCATCAGCACGATGGTCGCCCACAGCACTTTGCGACGGCCGAGCTGGTCGGCCAACGAGCCGATTTTCGCTGAGCTGTAGATACCCGACAGATACACCACCGAGAGCAGCCCGACGAAGGCCTGATCCATGTGGTACGGCGCGGCCAACAGGCGATAGCCGATGTAGTTGAAGAGGGTGACGAACGCGCCCATCAGCACGAAGGCTTCAAGGAACAGCAGCGGCAGGCCGGCGTCACGAAAGTGCAGGGTGAAGCCGTCAATCAGGCTGCGCGGGTGCAAAGAGCGGGCGCGGAAGTTGCGCGACTCGGGAAGGATTTTCCAGAACACCGCCGCTGCGATCAGGGCCAGGCCGCCGATTACCAGCATCGCTGTGTGCCAGCTGACGAAGTCGATCAGCACGCCAGTGATCAAGCGTCCGCACATCCCGCCAATCGCGTTGCCGCCGATGTACAAACCCATGGCCAGGCCGATGTGCTGCGGGTGAATCTCTTCACTCAAGTACGTCATGGCAACCGCTGCCAGGCCACTCAACGACAACCCTATCAGCGCCCGCATCACCAGCACGCCGTGCCAGCTCGGCATCATGGAACTGGCGATTGTGCAGAGCGCGGCAGCGAACAGCGCGGCGACCATCACCGGTTTGCGCCCGATGCGATCAGAGATCGGGCCGGTGATCAGCAGACCAATGGCGAGCATGCCGGTGGCGACCGACAGGATCAGGCTGCTCTGGGCGGCGTTGATGGCGTACTCATGGGACAGCAGCGGCATCATCGGCTGCACGCAATAAAGCAGGGCGAAGGTCGCGAAGCCGCCGCAGAACAGCGCCAGCACCGTGCGCATGAACATCGGCGTGCCTTTTTCGATGTAGATCTCCTTTAATTCGGCGACAACATCGTCCACCGCTGCGGGCGGAACTTCATGGGCAAGGGGAGCAACAGCAGTTTTCACTTCGGACCTCGGAGGGCGCAGCCGGTCAGGCAATGAAAAAAGCATATAGCTGCCTAATGATTCAATCCAATATATTGTTCGACCTGTTTGATAGGTTTAACGACCTAATGGAGTTTTCATGGAATTGCGTCACCTGCGCTACTTCATCGCCGTCGCCGAAGAGCTGCACTTTGGCCGCGCCGCCCAGGTGCTGGGCATCTCGCAACCGCCCCTGAGCCAGCAGATTCAGGCGCTGGAGCAAGAGGTGGGCGCGCGGTTGTTCGAGCGGACCAATCGTCGGGTCGAGCTCAGTGAAGCCGGTCGGCTGTTTCTGGAAGAGGCGCGGCTGGTGCTGGCACAGGTCGACAAGGCGGCGGATGTTGCACGGCGGGCGCAGCTGGGTGAGCTGGGCGAACTGAAGATTGGCTTCACCTCGTCGGCGCCATTCAACTCGACCATCCCTCAGGCGATTTTTTCGTTTCGTCAGCGATTCCCGGCGGTGCACCTGAACCTGCAGGAGATGAGCAGCACTCAGGTAGCGGATGCGCTGGTGGATGAGTCGATTGAAGTCGGGATCATGCGGCCGCTTGGGTTGCCGGACTCGCTCAGCGTGGTGGAGCTGATGCGTGAGCCACTGGTGGCGGTGCTCAGCTCCAAGCATCCATTGGTGACCGATAGTGAAGAAGGCTTGTTTCTGTCGGCCCTGGCCCTCGAGCCTTTCGTATTTTTCCCACGCAGTTATGGCAGTGGTCTGTACGCACAATTGCTCAGCCTGGCCCGGGATGCCGGTTTCAGTCCGCACTTTGCCCAAGAGGCGGGCGAGGCGATGACGATCATTGGTCTGGTGGCGGCGGGGTTGGGTGTCTCGGTGCTGCCGGCGTCTTATCAGCGGATGCGCATCGATGGGGTGGTCTATCGGCCGCTGCTCGATCCTGAGGCCGTGTCGGCGGTGTGGCTGGTGCAGCGCAAGGATCAGAAGTCGCCGATGGCCAAGGCGTTTGTGGAGTTGTTGACGCGAAAGGTTGAGCCGCTGAAGGCGTGACTGCTTCGCAGTCATTCGCGAGCAAGCCCGCTCCCACAGTGGATGGGGGGTGGAACAAAAATCACTCCACACCGCAAATCCCTGTGGGAGCGGGCTTGCTCGCGAAAGCGTTCGCAAGTCCACCAAAAAGGGTGCAGTTGCCTATGCCAAAGCGGACGCTTCGCTGAAGGGTGTAAGACATTTCCGAACTACCTTGAACAGGCCACAGCGCCTTGCGGCATTGCCTACAACTACTCCAGAATCCGCCGGCTTGTGCGCTTTGGGGGCCATCGGTAACTTCGTTCGCATCACTGATTTCCAGTGATCGGGTTTAGTAGCCCGTGTTTACCCGTGGCGTATAGCGCATCAGATTGTCAGGTATCCCCATCCCTGTACTTTATGGTGGCTGTGCGTAGGGCGCTCTCGAGCGCGCCGGTCTCACGGGTCCCCGGTCTACTAACCTGCGCACAGCTACCACCTCATCTTATTAGTAGGGATGTGGTGGTAGCTCTAATCTCCAGGACCCGAATGATGCGTGAATATAAATCGAACTCACCGGACACCGATCCGGATGCTCCACGCCAACCAAGCAAAATCTTCCTCATCGCCCCCGATATCGACAATCACACCCTGCTGGCATACGCCTGTGAATCGCTGGCATCAGCCAACGTCATGGCGAGCGATTTCGCGAGATATCTGGAAGGATCGCAAAGCAACACACTGCTGGGTATTCAACAGTCGATCATGCTGGGGGAGCTGGCGGTGAATCGGGTGCTGGATAACCTCGATCCATCCTAGTGCGTCAGGGCGCTAACACTGCCTGCTTTCCCGAGAGGGGCTTGTGAGACTCTGAGGATCCTGGGTAACCAGCCATCGCAGAGCCAGACAGGGCCGGGGCTATGTCGAACCGACCTGTTTGAGACGGCGCTATTGTGGCGAGGGAGCTTGCTCCCGCTGGGTCGCGAAGCGGCCCCAAAAGAAAGGACTGCTACGCAGTCCAGCGGGAGCAAGCTCCCTCGCCACAGGTTATTCATTGCTCGCAGCGTTTCTTTATCTGCCGGGCATCGCCTCGTTACGACCAACGCCGAAAGATCAGCGAAGTATTAACCCCACCAAACGCAAAGTTGTTGTTCATCACGTACTGGTTGCTCATCGGCCGGAACTCACCGCGCAGGTAATCGAGTTTGCCGCAGTGCGGGTCGACGTCGTCGAGGTTGAGGGTGTGGATGTACAGGTCGCGGTTCATCATTTCGATGCTGAACCAGGATTCCAGTGCACCGCAGGCTCCGAGGGTGTGACCGAGGAAACTCTTTTGCGAGCTGATCGGCATGTGCTCGCCGAACAACGCGCTCGTTGCCAGTGTTTCGGCAATGTCGCCCTGTTCAGTGGCTGTGCCGTGACCATTCACGTAGCCGATGTCCGAAGGCTGTAGCCCGGCGTCTTCCAGCGCCAGTTCCATGGCTCGGCGCATGGTGACCTGCTCTGGGCGGGTGGCGTGCTGGCCGTCGGCGTTGCTGCCGAAACCGACGAGTTCGGCGTGGATGTGCGCACCGCGAGCCAAGGCGTGTTCGAGTTCTTCGAGTACCAGCATGCCGCTGCCTTCACCAATCACCAGGCCATCGCGGCCGCTGTCGTAGGGCCGTGGGGAAGTCTGCGGTGCATCGTTTTTCAGGCTGGTGGCGTAGAGCGCATCGAAGACCATGGCTTCGGTGGGGCACAGTTCTTCGGCACCGCCGGCGAGCATCAATGGCAGGCGACCGAACTTGACCGACTCGTAGGCATAACCGATGCCCTGGCTGCCGCTGGTGCAAGCGCTGGAGGTCGGGATCAGCCGGCCGGTGAGGCCGAAAAAGATGCTGATGTTCGCCGCCGTGGTGTGCGGCATCATGCGCACGTAGGAGTTGGCGTTCAGGCCCTCGGCCACCGAGTTGAGCAGCATGTTGCCGAATGCCTTGATCTCGTCGGTGCTGCCGGTGGATGAGCCGCAGGAAACGCCCATGCGCCCGTCCTTGATCGATTCGTCACCCAACAGCCCGGCATCGGCCAAGGCCTGTTCTGCCGCGCCGACCGCCAGGCGCGAGACCCGGCCCATGCTGCGCAATTGCTTGCGGGTCCAGTGGCTCGGCACTTTGAAGTCGTCGATCGGCCCCGCCAGGCGCGTGTTGAGTTCGGTGAAACGATCCCACTCGTCCATCCGACGGATACCGCTGCGGTTGGCCGCGAAGTTGGCGGCGATGGTGTCCCAATCGCTACCGAGTGAGGTGATGCCGGCCATGCCGGTGACGACGACGCGCTTCATCAGCACAGGCCTCCGTTGACGGCCAGAACCTGCCGGGTGATGTACGACGCTTCCGCCGACATCAGGAAATTCACCGCGCTGGCCACCTCTTCCGGGGTGCCCATGCGTTGTGCGGGGATCATTTTCATCATGTCTTCCACCGGCACGTTTTCATCGAGCATCGCGGTGTCGATCAAGCCGGGTGCGACACAGTTAACAGTAATTTTGCGCTTGCCCAATTCAATCGCCAACGCCTTCGCCGCGCCGATCAAACCGGCCTTGGAAGCGCTGTAGTTGACCTGGCCACGATTGCCGATCAACCCGGACACCGAGGTGATGCAAACAATCCGCCCGGCGGCGCGACGACGAATCATCGGCATCATCACCGGGTGCAGCACGTTGTAGAAACCGTCGAGGTTGGTGCGCATCACCACGTCCCAATCCTCTTCGCTCAAGGCCGGAAAAGCACCGTCGCGCGTCAGGCCGGCGTTCAGCACTACGCCGTAATAGGCGCCGTGGGTTTCCACGTCGGCTTCGAGAATGGCTTTGCAGTTGGCGCGATCGGACACGTCGAATTGCACAATGCGCACGTTGCGCCCCAAGGCTTCGATTTCGGCCTTCACGGCTTCAGCGTCCGCCAGGCCACTGCGGCAATGCAGCACGATGTCATGCCCGGCCTGGGCCAGACGCAAAGCGATAGCACGGCCGATGCCACGGCTGGAACCGGTGATCAGTACGGATTCAGTCATGGCTGGGTTCCTTGGGTTTCATGAAGGTATTGGGCAGCCTGAGGCGGACGGAACACGTTCAGACGAGCGGTGGCGTGAATGCCGGGGGCGGTGATGTGGCATTCGAACACGCCCATGCCGTTGTCGTCCTCCAGCGAGCGGATGCCGTGGATGGTCAGCTCGGTGCCGGCAGGGAAGTGCTCGACGTTGCATTCGAATTTGCGGGTGCCGAGCAGAAACCCCAGCTCCACCGCATCGCCTCGCTGGCGCGCATGGCAACCGGCGTAGGCGGCGACGCTCTGGGCCATCAGTTCGATGCCGACCCAGGCCGGCAGGCTGCCGTCCGGGCGGTTGAACAGGCCATCGGGTTTGACCGTGAGGCGGGTATAAATCTGCTCATCATCGAACGACAGGATCTGCTCGATGAAGATCATGTCGCCAGCGTGTGGCAGCAGCTCGGCGATCGGCCAGTCAATCATGGGGCATCTCCGATAATCAGGCTGACGTTGTTACCACCGAAGGCAAAGGAATTGCTCATCAGATAGCGAGGTGCAATGGACGTCAGGCGATCGGCCGGGGTCACCCATTTCAGGGCTGGCAATTGGGGATCCGGTTGGCCGTCCCAGACGTGGGGCGCCAGGGCGTGCTTGTGATTGCCTGCACTCAGGCTCAACCAGCAGAACGCCGCTTCCAGGGCGCCGGCCGCACCGAGGGTGTGGCCGGTCATGGGTTTGGTCGACGAACACGGGACCCCCGCCGGGAACAACGTCGCCACCGCCAGGCTTTCCATGGCGTCGTTGTGTTGGGTGGCGGTGCCGTGCAGGTTCAGGTAATCGATCTGCTGCGGCTGCAGATTTGCTCGGCTCAAGGCTTTGCGCATCGCTTGCAGGGCGCCGCGGCCGGTCGGTTCCGGTGCGGAAATGTGATGTGCATCGGAGCTGGCGCCACTGCCGAGCAGGGCAATCGGCTGGCTGTCGCCGACATTCTTGCTCATCAAAAACAGCACCGCCGCTTCGCCAATGTTGATGCCGTTACGGTTCACCGAAAACGGGTTGCAGCGTTGCCCGGACACTGCTTCCAGCGCCGAAAACCCATTGAGGGTCAACTTGCACAGGCTGTCGACACCGCCGCACAACACCGCGTCGCACACGCCCAGGTCCAGCAGTCGCTGAGCACTCATCAGCGCTCGGGCGCTGGAGGTGCAGGCCGTGGAAATCACATAGGCCGGGCCGCTCAGTTGCAGCCAGTCGGCGAGGAAGTTCGCCGGGGCGCCGAGTTCCTGTTGCTGATAGTCGTAGTCGGCCGGGAACTGATGCTCGTGGATGTAATGGGCCAGGCTGCGACTGGCTTCGTCGATCCCCGAGGTGCTGGTGCCCAGAACGATACCGATGCGGTCACGGCCGTAGGTCTGGATCGCTTGGTCGATGTCTTCGCGAATTTGCAGCGCGGCTTCCAGCAGCAATTGATTATTGCGAGTGTCTTGCGGCGCAAGCTCAGCCGGAATCGGCGCCAGCTCGCCTTGGACCGCGGCCACGGGCAACGACCGTTCCGCCACCCAGCCAGCCTCATTGCGCATGCCCGAACAGTCCCCGGCAAACAGGTTGCGAGCGACTTCGGACTTGTCACGGCCCAGGGCGCAGATCACCCCGAGGGCATTCAGGTAGGCCGTCATGGCGCGTCCTCGCTGAGCGGAGTGACTTGATATTTCGGTCCTTTGGGCAGGTTCAATTCAAAGCTCATGGGTTGTGAGTAGCGGACTTCCCAGTGCGCTGGTAAGGACCGTTGCGAGCCATGCTGCCACGCAGCGGGATAGTTGCCCGTCAATTCATCTTTGGGCGTCAGCGCAAACAGCAGCGCAGCGAACAGCTCTCGCGCTTCCGGATTGGGTGGCAGCAGACCGTCAGCCTGCCACTCGCCATCGACCAGTTTCTGGCGTGCCTGGGGAATGCCCAGCAAGTCCATCATCGACCAGCGAATGCCGGGGCCTTCACGCTGGATCACCAGCACCCAGTCCTGCCGTTGGTCGGCTACCAGGCGCTGGATGTGCAATTGCAGCGGCAGCGACAGGTTCGGGGTTTGCTCGGGCAGCGGCGCCCGGCTGGCACAGGCGCTCAGCAACAGGATCGCGGCGAGTAGCAGAAATCGCAGAATGTTTGCAGTCCCTGTGGGAGCGAGCCTGCTCGCGATGAGGGCACTGCATTCAACAGCTATGTTGGCTGACCCACCGCTATCGCGAGCAGGCTCGCTCCCACAGGTTGCATACTTTGAGTGGCTGACAATGAACATCACACAACACCTTCAAGGGGTTTGCGCGCGACCACATTGACCAGGGTTTCTTCCCGTTGGCCGAAGGGCTTTGGCCGGCGCAGACCCAAGCGTTCAAACAGGCCGAAATCCTTGGCGCGGCTCCACCACAAGTATGGATAAGACACGTTTTGCGGGCCGAGTTCGAAACCCTGCTGGCGAATCATCTCCAGGTACCCGGCGGCGCTCTTCTGCACGTGCATCGGATGGCGGAACAACCAGCGGATTACCCAGGTATCAATGTAAGCCTCGGTGGATTCGGCGAACAGCAGATAGCCACCGGGCTTGAGTACACGGTAGAACTCGGCCAGTGCCTCTTCCTGCTGCACCAGATGGTGGAAGGTCTGGTGACAGAACAGCAAATCGACGCTGGCGTCCGGGACGTTGATGCTCGCGCAGTCGCTGCCGGTCAACTCCACCGCCATGCCCTGACGGACGGCTTCTTCGCCGGCCAGGTTCAGGCTGTGCGGGTCGGCGTCCAGACCGATCAGGTGCTGGGGCGCGAAGGTCTGGCGCAAGTACTGAAACGACTTGCCCTGACCGCAACCGGCATCCAGCAGCACCGGGTTGCTCGGCGGTGTTTCGCTGAACAGGCTGCGCAAATCGGTGATTGCCACTCGCAGAACATGGTGCTGCCAGGTGTGGCTGCGCAGGAACCAGAAACCAAAGCGGGTTTCTTCGACGTAGGTGTCGCTCAAGTAGCTCATGTGGCGTCCTTTGCACAGAGCTCCGAGAGCATCCGCAGCCGGCGCTTGGGCTCGGCGACGAACGGATTACGCTCGTCCCAGGCATAACCGGCGAGGATCGAGCTGATCATGCGGCGAATATCCGGCGAACCGCCCTCAAAATAAATCACATCCTGGAACGTCCCGGCGTACCAGCCTTCGACGTAGCAACGGAACGTGTCGACGCCGCGCTTGAGCGGGATGGCGAACTCAGTCTGCCAGTCGACACTTTCGCCTTGCAGTTGGCGATGCAGCACCGCGGCGGCCATGCTCGCCGAGCGCATGGCGATGGTCACGCCGGAGGAGAACACCGGGTCGAGGAATTCCGCCGCGTTGCCGAGCAGGGCAAAGCCTGGCCCGTGGAGGGTTTTGACGTTGGCCGAGTAGCCGCCGATGGTTCGGGCCGGCGTGTCCCATACGGCGTTGTTCAGCACACCGGCCAGGCTTGGGGTTTCAGCGATGAACCCGCGCAGGCACTCATCCAGATTCTCCATACGGCCTTCGAAGTGTTCGGCTGCCGCGACCACGCCCACCGAACAACGGCCGTTGCTGAACGGGATGGTCCAGAACCAGATATCGCGGTGGATCGGATGGGTGGTGATGAGGATTTTTTCCCGCTCGAAGGCCGGGTTGTCGATGTGGTCTTCGACGTGGGTGAACACGGCCTGGCGCACCGGGAAATCCGACGGTGCTTCAAGGTCGAGCAAGCGCGGCAGCACACGGCCGTAGCCGCTGGCATCCAGCACGAAATCGGCTTCGACGCGGTACTGGCTGCCGTCTTCGCGAAGCACGTCGAGCTGCGGTTTCGCCAGGGCGAAATCGACGCTGACGATGGCTTCGCCGTAACGAACGTCCACGCCTTGCAGCGCGGCCTGATCGGCCAGCAGCTTGTCGAAATCGGCACGCAGGACCTGGAAGGTGGTCGGCTTGCCGTTGCTGAACGTCTCGCCGAAATCAAAGGCGCTGTATTGCTCGCCCCAAGCGAATGCCGCACCGTTTTTCAACTGGAATCCGGCGGCATTCACCGCCTCGAGCATGCCGGCTTCTTCAACGAAATCCAGGCAGTGGGACAGCAGGCTTTCACCGATGGAAAACCGTGGGAAATGCTGGCGTTCGATCATCAATACGTCGTGACCTTTGCGCTTGAGCAGCGCGGCGGCGATGGCGCCCGATGGACCTGCACCGATAACCACGACCTGGCGATGTTCCATTTCAACTGTTGGCACGGGGGCTCCTTGCCGGGACGGCGATGTTCAGAGGGGTTCGGTGCATACCGGCGAGTGCCGGCAGCAGTGTCGCGATCAGGCCCATCACCATCAGCGCGAAGTACAGTGCCGGGCTGATGAGTTGTTGTTGCAGCAGCAGGTTGAGAAAGACGATCTCGCTCAAGCCACGAATATTCAGCAAGACACTTTCCCGCCAGCGACTGGCGCCTTCAAACGAGGCGCCGGCCCAGCCGAGGCCCAGCCAGTTGCCCAGCAGTTTACTGGCTATCGGGAACAGCAGCAGTGCCGCCAGTTGCAGCCAACCGAGGCTGGCCATGGCCGCGTGGACGTTGATTTGCACGATACCGAACGTGAGGATCAGCGGGATCGCGACATACGTCTGCAAGTGACTCATCCAGATCACCGGCAACGGCAGCACCAGCGGCACTTTGAGCGCAGCCATCCACAGCAGGTAACCGATACCGAAAATCAGCGCATTGAGCTTGAAGTGTTCCGCCACGACCAGCAGTGCGAAGAAGCAACCGCTGTGCAGCAACGGTTGGCGCAAGCGCAGCAGACGCAGCAACAACGGCAGGCAGGCGCCGGCCAGCGGCAGCAAGAGGCTGCTCAGGTGCAGGCTGCCCTGGGCGATGGCGAACAGGGTCCAGCAGGTGAGGTCGATCAGGATCGCGGTCTGCACCAGTCGCCGGGTAGCGGCAGGCGGGTACTTGATGTGCCGCAGGTACAGATACAACACCGGAATCGCCGTGATGGCGAACAGCAGACCAACCGCCAGCGAACTGATCCAGGGTTGCGGCGGTAGCAGCCACACCGCTGTCGCGAGGCCGCAGGCAAATGGAACGCAGAAACTCGGCAGGGCGATTTTCAGACTCTGACGGTCGAGCCGCAGGTCAATCACGTCACTGAGAATGTGCCCCAGCAACAAGGCAAAGCCCAGGCTGTAGACGTTTTTCAGCCAGGCCGGCGCGACCAGTGCGGCGCCGCTCAATTGCCATTGGGGCTCAATCCAGAAGTACATCAACAGCGGCAGGCCGAAGGTGGCCAGCAGCAACTGGCTGACAATCGGGATCACGCCGAAGTGACGACCGACACGGGTGGCCACGGCGAACAGCGCCAGGGCCATGACCCAGAACACGGCGACCATCATGTTGCCGACTCCGTGACCGGGGCGGTGTGAACCTGGCGTCCGGCCCACGGCGCAAGGATGAAGCTGTACGCCAGGCCGAGGCTCACCGACAGACCGAAGTTGCTCACCGCCGGCGTGCTGGACACCGCCAGCAAACCGAACGACAGCCAGGTGGTCAGCGCCGCCAGCAAGGTGCCCAGCAGGCTCACGGCAGCGCCGCCGACCTGTTCACGCATGAGGATCGCGTAATCGACGCTGATGGCCGTCACCAGCAGCAGGCCGAACAGGCTGAACAGCGTCAGCGGTTGCCCCAGCCAGCCGAGACTGGCCAGGCTGCACAGCGCGGCCAACAGCGGCAGCGAGACGATTCGCAGCGCGCCGCCGAAACCGAACGGCAGGATCAGCACCAGCACGATCAGCACACAGGAAGCGAGCTTCAACTCTGCGGCGCTGATCTGGGTGTCGGCGAACACCTTGTTCAACTCACCAAGGCGATCCACCAGTTCCACCCCCGGCAAATCCAGCGCCTGGGCGCGCAGCAGGGCAGGGTTGTTCAGCCCTTGCAGACTGACCATCGCCGCTACGCCGTCATCGGTCGGTCCCAGCCACAGCGTGCGATAGGGTTCAGCCAACGGACCGACCAGCGCCGCGTCGATGTCTTCGGTGGGCAGTGTCTGCAACTTCGTGAGCTCTGCTTGCAGCGCCTCGGCCGGCACGCCGACATTGAGCAGCGGTTGCCAGAACGGCGGCAACTTGTTCAGCGCTTCACGCACTTTGCGCTGTTCGGTGGGTGGGCTGACCAATTGATTGAGCGACAGATAACCCTGGAGTTTTTCCAGGCTGACCAGCTGATCCAGCCGCTCGCTCAGCGCGGTTTGGCGTTCCAGCAGTTGCTGCTGATTGGCCGCGCGCACCAGGAAGAACTGGCTGGTGGGTTGATAGCCGGTGATGCGTGCAATGGTTTGTGCTTCGTCAGTCAGTTGCTGCGGTGCAGCGACCCATTGGCGAATGTCGTTTTTGGTGTCGAGCTGCAACAGGCCGCCCACACAAAAGGCAATCAGCAGTGCCAGCAGCACCGGCGTACTCGCGAGTTTGAGCAGCGCTTCACGGCACCTCAGTAAATACTCGGACACCCGCAGCGGCCACTGCGCTGGACGCAAATCTGAGCCCTTGAGCAGTGCCGGCAGCAGGCACACCGCAGACAAATAAGCACCGAGCAGACCGGCGGCAGAGAACACGGCAATCTGGGTCAGCGCCGGGAAAGGTGTCCAGGCCAGGGCCAGGTAACCGATGCAACTGGTGATCAGGCTCAGCGTCAGGCCCGGCAACGTCAGGCGCAGGGCCGGCCAACTGTGCCAGGGCTTCAGGCTCCAGCTCTTGGACAGATAGTGCAGCGGGTAATCGACCGCTACGCCGATCAGGCTCGAACCGAGCACCAGCGTCATCACATGCATATGGCCGAACAGCGCCACACAGGCCACCGCGCCGAAAAGCATGCCGACCAGCACCGGGACGAAGGCCAGCAACACCCGCCAGCGCCGGAAGGCCAGCAGCAACAGCAACAGAATGCCCGCCGTGGCGCCGCCTCCGACCCAGGTCATTTCCCGGGTGGCTTGCTTTTGCCCACTGGCCGCATAGAGCAAGCCGCTGGCGGCAAGCAATTGAACGTTGGCCTGGGCGGCTTCTTCACGGCTGTGCTGGAGCAGGTCGGCCACTTGCAGCGGCAGGTTCATGTCGAAGGCGTTGCCGGTGGTGCGCGAGCGCAGCAGCACCCAACTCTTGCCGTCGGCATCGGCGACCAACGCACCGCTGCCGATGTCCAGTTGCACTGAACCGTGCTGCGGCTGGCTGTTCTGGATGCGTCCGGTCAGGCCGAGCCAGTCATCCTGGCTCGGCACCAGACTGAAACCGGTGAAGGGGTCGAACAGCGCTTGTACTCGCTGCTGGATAAAGGCGTCGGGATGCTCGATCAGTTGCTGTCGGTCAGCCGTTGACAACATCGCGAGTCGACCATTGAGCAATTGCGTGCGCAGCGCCGGCAAGTCGGCTTGCAGGTTCCACTGGACCTTCTCGAACAAGCCGCTCGCCTGCCATTGCTCGCCCAGTTTCTGCGCCATCGCGACCGCTTGCTGGCGATCGGTGTGGCCGACCAGCACCAGCATTTCGCGGTTCAGTGGTTCTTGCATGCGTTGTTCGGCGCGCAGTTCCAGCGCGTCCGGCGCCGTACCCGGCACCAGTTCCATGAGGTTGGCCGACAGCGGTGCGCCGTCACGCCATTGCCAACCGGCGAGCGCGAGCACCGCCAGCAGCAGGATCAGAAACAGCCGTGGAAGCCTCCGTTCACTCGGCAAAGTCATGTTGCTCCGCGTCGCTCAACGGTTGGGCGCTGGTGCTGTCCTGCATGCGCAAGAGGGTGCTGTCACCCTGGGTTTCGAGCAGCTCGATGCTGTGCACCAGTTCGCCGCCGTCAATGTTGATCTGAGTGAAGACCTGCTTGAGCAGCATGGAGCGCGGGGTCAGCGTCAGCTTCCAGTTCTGTGCGTCGCCGCTCAGTGAAAGCTCGAAATCCCGTTGCAGCCCGCTGCTGTCGCCTTGCAGTACGGCGAGGAACAAACGGTTCTGCTCGGCGCCGGCACTCTTGCTCGGCAGCATTTGCCAACCGTTGGCGTCACGCCGGGCAATGCCTTTGGCGCTGATGCGGTAATCCTGTTGCAGCGGGGTTTTCAGCAGCCACAGCAGACCGTGGTTTTTAGCGAGGACGAAAGTGCCCTTGCTGGTCAGCGGCTGGGGCAGGGCGCGCAGGTGTTTTTCCTGGATGAAATTGCCGTGGATCACGTCAGGTTTTGCCAGTTGATCGCTCAACTGCTGCAGATCGAATGCATGAGCGATCGATGACAACCCAAGCAGCGCCAACGCAGCAATGCATCTGAACACTGAACGTGGCGAGCGAGCTTGCTCGCGCTGGGCTGCGTAGCGGCCCAAAAATTGACGGGTTTGTGAGTGCTTCGCACTCAAGCGCGAGCAAGCTCGCTCGCCACAAGGAATTGGCCTGGCATCAAAAGAGGTGTCGATTCCTGGGGTCATGCGAGCATCCTTTCAACAGCGTTGGTGAAGACCTTGGGTGAGGCCAACTGCATTTCGCGGCTGCTCATGTCCACGGCGACCTGCACGGAACTGGCGCGGGTCAAGCGTTCGCCGGTTTCCAGATCGCTGATCAGGTAGCTGATCTTCAGACGGTTCTCCCATTCCACCAGATTGGCCCGCACGTTGAGCTTTTGGCCAAACACGGCGCCGCGCACATAACGCAATTGCAGATCGATCACCGGCCACGCGTAACCCGACTCGACCATGGCCGAATAGTTGTGGCCGATCTTGTCCAGCAGCGCGCAGCGGGCGACTTCCAGGTATTTGATGTAATGGCCGTGCCAGACGACGTTCATGGTGTCGACATCAAAGAACGGCACGAGGATTTCCGTATCGGTGTGAAGCACTCCCTTGCTACGCATGCAGCCTCCAGTGTTGCTCGGCGATGCGGTGCAGGCACAGGCGCAATTCACCTTCCAGCGCGCGGTCTTCGATGACCGGTGGGAAGTCCTTGGCCAGTTCTTCGTGCATGGCGGCCAGGGCTGGCGGCAATGGACGTGCATCCTCGGCCTTGCTGCGCAGCCAGACGCCTTGGTTGGCGGCCAGCAGGGTGGCGGCGGCGACCTGTTCGGTCAGTTCCAGCACACGGATCGCATCGCGGGCGGCGATGGTGCCCATGCTCACTTTGTCCTGGTTGTGGCACTCGGTTGAGCGCGAGAAGACGCTGGCCGGCATGGTGTTTTTCAGCGCTTCGGCGGTCCAGGCACTGGTGCCGATCTGCACTGCTTTGAAGCCGTGATTGAGCATCGCCCGGTCAGCGGTGGCGCCGGACAGGTTGCTTGGCAGGCCATGGTTGTAACGCTCGTCCACCAGCAAGGCGAGTTGACGGTCGAGCAGGTCGGCGACGTTGGCCACCAGGTTTTTCAGGCTGTCCATGGCGAACGCAATGTGGCCGCCGTAGAAGTGCCCGCCGTGCAGCACGCGCTCGGCTTCGGCGTCGATAATCGGGTTGTCGTTGGCGCTGTTGAGCTCGATCTCGATGAACGAGCGCAGCCAGTTCAGGCTGTCGGCCAATACGCCGAGGACGTGGGGCGCGCAACGCAGGGAATAACGGTCTTGCAGGCGATGCAGCGGCGCGGTCGGCGCGTCGATCGCCAGATCCTTGCGCAGCCACGCGGCGACTTGCATTTGCCCAGGATGCGGTTTGGTGGCGAACAGGCGCTCGTCGAAGTGCTCGGGGTTGCCTTGCAGGGCGACCACGTTCAACGCGGTGATGCGCGTGGCCAGTTGCAGCAGGTAATCGGCGCGGGCATAGGCCAGGCACGCGAGACCGGTCATGACCGCGGTGCCGTTCATCAGCGCCAATGCTTCTTTCGGGCGCAATACCAGCGGCTCCCAACCCAGTTCGCGGTGCACGTCGGCAGCTAGTCGGCGTTCGCCCCGGAACATCACTTCACGCTCGCCGGACAAGGTCGCGGCGACATAGGACAGCGGCGTCAGATCACCGCTGGCGCCCACGGAGCCCTCTTCGGGAATCAGCGGCAGAATGTCGTGTTCGAGGAAGGCTTGCAGGCGTTCCAGCAGTTCCACGCGCACCCCGGACACGCCGTAGCACAGCGACTGCAAACGCGCCGCCAGCACCGCGCGAGTGGCCTGCGCATCCAGCAGTTTGCCCAGACCGCAGCCGTGGAACGTGTACAGATGACGAGGCAACGCCTCGACGTGATGCAGCGGCACCGCGACCACGCAGGAATCGCCGTAACCGGTGGTCACGCCGTAGATCACGCCTTCCTTGTCCAGCAGGGAGTCGAGGAATCGCGCACCCTTGGCGATACGCTCGCGGTACGCAGGGTCGCTTTGCAACTGCGTCGGCACCTGACGGTTGGCCAGGGCCAGCACGTCCTCAATGCGCAAAGGGAGTTCGCCGAAGGTTACCGGCTCAAGCGTTGGCGTCGTCATCGGTCTTCCAGAAAGGGTAAAAGTTGAACCATTGTTGGGGCGCTTCAAGGCAATAGTGACCCAAGCGTTCGGCATAGCGGGAGGCCCACTGATGAATGACCTGCTCACGGTCGCTGCGTTTCCACACCACGGCCTCGGCGAATGGTTCGAGGGTCAGTCGATAGTCGCCCGTCGGCTTCTTCAGGCACAGCATCAGGTTGATCGGGCATTTCAGCAGACCGGCCAGCAACCAGGGCCCCTGAGGGAACGCGGCTTGATGGCCGAGGAAATCCACCGTCACGCTACGCCCGCCATGCAGCGGCACGCGATCGCCGGCAATCGCCAGCCATTCGCCGCGCTCCAGGCGTTCATGGAGTTGCAGCATGATCAGCGGGTCCAGTTCGCTGACCTGAATCAGCCGCAAATTGGTCGCGCCAGCTTCACCGAGCAAACGGTTGAATTGTTCGGCGTGCTTGGTGTGCACCAGCACGTTCATCGTGACTTTTTCACCGATCTCGGCCAGCGCACGGCAGACCTCGAGATTGCCCAGATGCGCGCCTACCAGCATCTGCCCGCGGGTGCCGCGCAGTTGATTGCGCAGCAAGGCCGGGTCGATGATTTCAATCTGCTCGATGCTCAATTTGCCGTTCCAGACGTCGAGCTTGTCGAGCATGGAGTCGGCGAAGGCCATGAACTGGCCAAACACTCGCCAATGGGTCGGGCGCAATTCGTTGCGACCACTCCAGTCGGCGAGCCGCTGCTGGTATTGCCGGGCGCTGCGACGGGCGCCGCGACCGAACAGGAAAAAGTACAGAACGATGCCGTACAGCAGCGGGCTCAGCAGCCGACGGCCCAGCACTTTGGCGCAGAGTGCGGTGAATTTCATCAACCAGAAACTGCCGCGCTCTTCGCGATCAGCCCAGTGCTTTTTATCCGCGTCAGTGCTCATGTTCGCCACCGTCGCCAGAGAATTACTGGCGCGCGCAGCAACATGCCGAAGAACAACCGGGTGTGCATGCTCGTAATCAGCACGTTGTCGTGGAACAGGCGGAAATGCGAGACGCCATCCAGTGGGTAATGAACGTTGGTTTGCAGCCATTGCATGGGGATATTGCGCCAGGCCAGTCGTACCAGAATGTCGGAGTCGAAGTCCATGCGCTTGCCGATCTTCGCCGAATCGATCAGCGCCAGGGTCGGTGGTAACGGATAGACGCGGAACCCGCACATGGAATCGCGAATCTGCAACGACAGGGTGTTGATCCAGACCATGACGTGAGTCAGGTAACGGGCGTACAAGCGACCTTTCGGCACGCTGGCGTCGTATCGTGGATAGCCGCAGATCACCGCCTCGGGATGGGCGCGTGACAGTTCGATGAAGGTCTGGACGTCTTGCAGATCATGCTGACCGTCGGCGTCCACCTGCAAGGCATGGCTGAAGCCCAGGCGCGAGGCTTCGCGAAAACCGGTCATGACCGCGCCACCCTTGCCCTGGTTGGCGCCAAGCCGGATCAGGAATACGTTGTCGCGCAAGGCCAGTTGATCGAGCACCTTTGCGCAGGCCAGGCTGCTGGCATCGTCCACCAGAATGCATGGCAGGCTGCTGGCGAGCAGCGCATCAACCACCGTGGTGATGGCGGTTTCATGGTTGTAGACCGGGACAATTGCGCAGGGGTTATGCATGTTGGCTCACACCTGAAAGACCGAGGTGCCTGCTTCGCGAGCAAGCCCGCTCCCACATTGGATCTCTTGCAAACACGAATCCCCTGTGGGAGCGGGCTTGCTCGCGAATGAGTGCGCAGCACTCACCATAGTTATGCATCGCTTGAGGCCTCCAGCAAGATCCGTCCACTGGAGCAGGTCGCAGTCTCGTTGCGATAGGTGAAATACAACTTGCTGCGCGTCGGATCGAAGCGCAGGTGCAGTTGGACTTCATCGCCGGGGCGCACCAGTTGCTGAAATTTGAGCACTTCCATGCCGGCGAATTTTGCCGGCAGGTCCATCAATTGCTGGCCCAGCGTTAACGCCCATTCCACTTGCACCACGCCGGGCAATACCGGCGCCCGGGGGAAGTGGCCGCTGAAGTAGGCGAGGTCGGGTGGTACCGCCAGTTGCAGGCTCCACTCGCCATCGACTTCGACCTGCTCCAGCACTTGCGGAGCCTTTGGGCGCGGCGCCAGCAGCAGGGCTTCAACGGTGGCCTGGGGCAGTTTGCCCTGAGCGTTCAGCGGCAATTGCCGCAGCAGGCGCCAGCGTCGTGGCAGGGCCAGGGCTTCGCAATGCTGGCTCAGATGCTGACGCAGTTCTTGCGTGAGGGTGCGTCGACCCTGATTGCGCAAGGCATGCAGGCCTGACTCGGTCAGCACCAGCAGCGCACCTAATGAGGCGCGGTTTTCCTGAACCACGCCAAGACGCGCTTCGGCGACCCAGTCGTGGGCCATCAGTGCCTGTTCCAGCATCGGTAGCGAGATACGTTTTTCTTCCAGTTTGACGATTCGGTCCAGCCGTCCGAGCAGTTCGAATCGGCCGTCGGCCGCGATTCGCGCGGCATCCGCGGTGTGTTCGATATGGCCGGGCGGCAAGTACGGCGAAGCAATGAGCAGGGCGCCGTCGCTGTCCTGACTCAACTCGATATCAGCAAAGGGCTGCCAGAGCGCGTGGCCCTGACGCCAGGCGATACCGCCGGTCTCCGAGCTGCCGAGGATCTCCGTCGGCCATTGCTGCAGGCGTTGCTGAAGACTTTGTGCGGCCTCGGCCGGCAATGCACCGCCGGAGGAAAATACTCGGCGAACCGCACTTAATGCGGGCCAGTCGAGGTTGTCACCCATGCGCTTGAGCAGCGCCGGGCTGGCGACCCAGGCAAATGCCGGGTGTTCACGGCTGGCGCGCTGCAGGTCTTCAGGGAATGCCAGCTGCTTGCGCACAAACGAGCGCCCGGCGCACAGCGGCCATAGCACCCGAAACAATAATCCGTAGATATGTTGAGTGGCGACGCTGCCGATGATGCAAGCGGCGCCAAGATCGGCGCCCCAGAGCCGTTCCAGCGCTTCGACTTCATTGGCCAGTTGGCGCAGGGTTTTGTCGATACGCTTGGGCTCGCCGCTGGAGCCGGACGTGCACAGGCTCAGCGAACAGCGATCCAGATCCAGTGCGGCCGCCATCAACGGCGGATCCCGGTAATCGCTCAGGTGCGCGTCATCGGCCTGATCGGTCAGCCACAGATCGACTTCGGTCGACCAGCGCTGGCGAGTCTGGGCTTGCAGGTCTGCGGGCAACAGCACGCTGACGCCGGCGCGCCAGGCACCGAGCAGGGCAATCGCCAGGTCAGCGGCGTCCTCAAGGTGCACGGCAATACGCCGCACACCCTGGGCTTGTAGGCCCGCGGCGAGGCTTAACGCCTGTTCGCAAAGCTGAGTGTGATTCAGGGTCGGTTCGGCCGTCACGGCACGTTCCGGTTGTGCCTTGAGCAACAATTGCTCAAGTTTTATCCAATTCATGGGTGGCCTCGTACCCGTTGTCGTATAAGCCATTCAATGGCAAACAGCAGGCCCATCAATCCGTATGAAATCAGGCCGGTGTACAACATCCACCAACTTAGCGGCGCCCAGAGGGTCAGGGCGGCAGCGAGCAAACCGTTACAGAAGAAAAACACGCACCAGACGATTGTCACCTGGCGGGTATAAACAATCGCCTTGGCCGGCAGTTGCGGTTCACGCAAACGCGCCAGGCGTTCGATGATCGGCGGGCCAACGATCAAGCTCAGGCCAAACAGCCCGAGCATGAAGGCGCTGATCAGCACCGGGTACCAGCGCAGCAACAGTGGGCTGTCGAACAGCGCCAGCAACAGGCAAAAAGCAATCGCGGTGATCGCCATCCACAGATTGCCAGGCCGGCGCGCACCCAGTAGCGCCCGGGCCAGCCACAGGCTGCCCAGCAGCAGTCCGAACTGCCACGGCGCGAAATGTTCCATGCCGAAATACACCGCGAAGGGGTACAGCAGGCCCGCCAGCAGCAGGCCGAGGCCGATCAGTCGGCTCATGCGGCTGGCTGAACCAGGCGGTAGACCGCCTCGACCACGTCGCTGACGGTACGCACCGATTTGAACTCTTCGGCCGCGATTTTCTTGCCGGTCTGGCGTTTGATGTGATCGATCAGGTCGACCGCGTCAATGCTGTCGATTTCCAGGTCCTGATACAGGTTGGATTCGAGGCTTACGCGCTTGGGGTCCAGCTCGAAGAGTTCGACCAAAGCATCGCGCAGGGTGTTGAAGATGTCGTCACGAGTTTGCATGGTCCGGTCTCAAGCTGCCTGTTTTGCAGTGACGAACGCCGCAAGGCTCGCCACGTTGCTGAAGTGATTGCGGGTGTCTTTGGCGTCGGCGTCGATTTTGATGCCGTACTTTTTCTGGATGGCCAGGCCGAGTTCCAGGGCGTCTACCGAATCCAGGCCCAAGCCTTCGCCGAACAGCGTCTGCTCGTCGCCGATGTCTTGTGCGCTGATGTCTTCAAGGCCCAGGGCGTCGATGATCAGTTCTTTGATTTCACGGTGTAGATCGCTCATCTTCGGCGAGCTCCTTAATGTAGTAATGATGCAAATAGTCATTGAGCTTGCGCGAGGCCTGAGGAGCAGGGCCCAGCGAGGCGAAGGCTTGTGGGTCTATATCGGCCCCGACACGAAAACTGAAGTGCACACGGCGTTTGGGGATCCGATACCAGGGCTCGGCCTTGGTCAATGTGGTCGGGTTGACCTTGATGATCACCGGGGTGAGGATTTTCGCACCGCGCAGGGCGATTGCCGCAGCCCCCCGATGGAAGGCTGGCGTCTGACCGGGCTGAGTGCGGGTGCCTTCAGGAAAGATGATCAGGGTCTGGCCGCTTTTCAGCGCGTCGGCGGCGGCATCGAGCATGTCCATGCTGCCGTCGTTGCTGATGTATTCGATGCAGCGTAGCGGGCCGCGGGTAAAAGGGTTCTCCCAGAGGCTTTTCTTGACCACGCAGTTGGCGTGGCGCACCAGGCCGATCAGGAACACCACATCAATCAGCGACGGGTGATTGGCGACGATCATTTGCCCCGGTCGACCGAGTTTTTCGGCGCCCTGGATGTCGTAAGTCAGCACGCCGGTACGCGCCATGAATCGCACAAAAAACCAGAACAGGCGGGCGACGGTGTGCCGCGCTCGCCGCCGGTGTGTCCGGGCATCGCCGGGCAGGCAGTTCAGCAGCGGGAAAACCACCAGCCGCAGGCACAGCCCGCCCAACCCGAACAGGGTGAAGCTTGCGGCGGTAGCCAGCAGGCGCCAGTAATAGGCGTCGCGGTTTTTTTCGGTTACAGGTTGCGTTGCCAGGTCCATACACGATTTTTCCAGGCATGTTGGCAGGTTGTTTGCTGGCCGAGCAGGGTACGCAAAAGGTTCAGGGCATGGGGCCATTGGGCTTTGGACAACTCATCCGAGGCGCTGTTCAGGGACAGCTGCCAGTCATTTCCGGGAGTGATCAGCAGGCCGACCGCGTAAGGGAACGGCACGTCGTCGATCCAGGTCGAGTAGGCCTTTGGCGGTTGCTCTTCGGTGACGATCAGCAGTACCGCGGGAGCGCCCTCGGAAAGCAAAGCCGCGGCCTCTAGCATGCCGTGTTCAAGGCCATCGCCGGCTGCAGCGAGGGCCGTCATTTCGCTGGTTTCGCCGCGCATGATCGACCACAGGCCAATGATCGCGTTGTGCACGGACAGGCTGAATTGAGTCGGCGACAGCGGCTGTTCGGTAGCCAGATCGCTGAGAATATCGAAAGTGCGCGGGGTTTCGCCGTGGCGAGAAATAAAGACCAACGGTAGGTCCTGACGGCCTTCGGCCAAGGGCCAGCCGACACTGAACGCCATCCGCGCCAGACGACTGAGTCGCCGGCGTTGCATGGCCGGCAGAAACGAGACGTCGGGTGCGGCATCGCTGCTCGCAAGCACGACCGGTTGTCGGCTCCAGGCTTGCCAATCGTCCACGCTTTCGAGCCCAGGAGCCCACGCGCGCCATTGGGCGATGTTGAAATTGATCACTGACATTCATCCCGCCCCTGCGGGCTTCCTTGACGCGGTGAGTCGCAAAACAGGCGAACGTACCTTACGTAGCGCTGAGCGCTGAGTGGTGCGCATTATCCCGTTGCGGCGGGCGTGTAGCAAATGATGGTTACATTTTGCTCAATGAAATGTACCGGTTGGTTCGTGCATGGCTGTCGTTTGGCCATTATCCGCATTTCGGCCGGCGGATCTGCCGGCTCTGTCAGCAAGCGGTGCATGAGTTCACGGATTTTTCCGCGCGAGATTGCACCTGACTGTGTAGTCCCGATGCTGGCGAGGTAGCTAAGCAGCGCCGTGGACTACTACACTCGGTCATTCTTTGATACACGGAGGTTTTGACATGCGGCGCGTGGTGTTCAATCAGAAAGGTGGCGTAGGCAAGTCCAGCATTGCCTGCAATCTGGCGGCGGTCAGTGCCAGCGAGGGTTATCGCACTTTATTGGTGGATCTCGATGCCCAGGCGAACTCCACTCAGTACCTGACGGGGCTCACCGGTAATGACATTCCCATGGGTATCGCCGATTTTTTCAAGCAGACCTTGTCTTCCGGGCCTTTCGCCAAGAAAAACCAGGTCGATATCTACGAAACCCCATTCGACAACCTCCACGTCATCACGGCCACTGCCGAGCTGGCTGACTTGCAGCCCAAGCTTGAGGCCAAACACAAGATCAACAAGCTGCGCAAATTGCTCGAGGAACTGGACGGCGATTACGACCGGATCTACCTCGATACGCCGCCAGCGCTGAATTTCTACGCGGTATCTGCATTGATTGCCGCTGATCGTGTGCTGATTCCCTTCGACTGCGACAGCTTCTCGCGTCAGGCGCTGTACGGCCTGTTGGCGGAAATCGAAGAATTGAAGGATGACCATAACGAAGGGCTGGAAGTCGAAGGTATCGTCGTCAACCAGTTCCAGGCTCGCGCCAGTCTGCCCCAGCAAATCCTCGACGAACTGATCGCCGAAGGCCTGCCGGTATTACCGGTGTACCTGTGCAGCTCGGTGCGCATGCGTGAATCCCACCAGGCCAACACGCCGCTGATTCACCTTGATCCGCGTCACAAGCTGACGCAGCAATTCGTCGATCTGCACAACCTCCTCGAAAACGCCTGATTCCTACAGGTGACACAGAACCCATGTGGGAGCGGGCTTGCTCGCGAATGCGTCAGGTCAGTCGACATCAATGTTGAATGATCAATCGCCTTCGCGAGCAAGCCCGCTCCCACAGTTGATTTGGGGTGGCTTTAGATCCCTTGGCTACGCAACCAGCTCATCAACTGCGGTAACGGAAAGGCCCCGCTCTGACGCGCCACTTCCCGGCCGTTCTTGAACAGGATCAGACTCGGGATCGAACGAATCCCCAGCTGCGCCGACAACTGCTGGTTTGCCTCGCTGTCCAGCTTGGCCAGCCGGCACTTGCCGGCCAATTGCGCCGCGGCCTGCTCGAACACCGGCGCAAACGACTTGCACGGCCCACACCAATCCGCCCAAACGTCCACCAGCAACGGCAGATCGCCTTTGATCTGGCTGGCGTAATCGCTTTGCTTCAACTCAAAGGGTTTATTCAGCAGGACTTCGGCTTTGCAGCGACCGCATTTTGGATGGTCGTTGAGGCGCTCCGCGGGGATGCGGTTGAGGCCGTTGCAGTGGGGGCAGGGAATGAGGAGTGGGTCGGACATAGTCGTACTCTGAAATGAGTGGGCAATCTTGAACTGATCTGGTGTTGCAAATTGCTTTTATCAAGCCGTGAAAGGCCGGCAGGAGCTACGCGTTTGTCGCAAATCCTCACATTTTCCAAGCGTTCGGTTTGGGATCGGTGGCTACGCTGGAAGCAACGCCACGATCTTCAAGTCTCTTAGTGAGGAGTTCGCTTTGCCTTTAACTTCGTGCTACTTTTGTTGCACTTATCGAGAGATCGATGCCTTTCATTTATCGGATAGGAGTTATCCCGTGTCCGTGACTTCCAAAATCCGCCGTCAAGGTGGGGCTGCGGTTATTACCCTCCCGCCAACTTTACTGAAGCTCCTGCACCTGGAAGTAGGGGCACAGTTGGAACTGAATGTGGTCGATGGCGAGTTGATTGCCCGTCCGGTTGTACAGCCTCCTCGCAAGCGCTACAGCCTTGCCGAATTGCTTGAAGGTTCCGAAGAAGTCGCTGAGCTGAATGCTCAGACGGCGTTTGCACGTGAAGGCGATTCAGTCGGCCGGGAGCTAGGTTGATGGTTAGGCAGCAAGCCCCCCAGCGGGGCGATGTCTACTGGATTGACCCGAACCCGGTTGCGGGACGAGAGATGATGAACCGGCATCGGTTTGTGGTGATTACGCCAAGGGAAATCAACTCGTTGGGTGTCAGCATGACAGTGCCCGTGACCAGTGGTGGGAACTTCAGTCGAAACTCCGGATTGGCGGTCATCATCTCCGGCCACGAAACGAACGGTGTAGCGGTTTGCAATCAGGTGCGCAGTTTTGATATTGAGCAGCGAGTTCGGGACGGCTCAGCCAAGTTCATTGAGCGACTTGATGACATCACGATGGCAGACATCATTGCTCGAGTCGTCAGTGCCATCGATCCCATGGATTGATCAATCATCAAGACGAACAACTGATCTCCAGATGCTTGCCCCACTCCGGTGGCCGCTCCGCGTAGCTCTCCATCCCCGGTTGCTCCTCGAACGGATTGCTCAGCACCGCATGCAGGCGGCGAACTTCTGCATAGTCGCCGCTCTCCGCCGCATCGATGGCTTTCTGCGCCAGGTAGTTACGCAGAATGTAGAGCGGATTCACCGCATGCATCCGTTTGCGGCGTTGTTCCTGATCGACCTCGCCTTCACGTGTCACCCGGGCGATGTAGAGCTCGCCCCAGGCATCGAAGCCTTTGATGTCGACGAAGTCATCACGCAACCGGGCGACGGCCAGTTCCGGTGATTCTTCTCCCAAGCGGCGGAAGAACAGGCTGTAGTCGACGCCACTGTTCTGCATCAGTTGCAGCAGGTGCTCCAGCAGTTTCTGGTCATCGTCTTCGGCCGTGGTGAAACCGAGGCGGCGGCGCATCAGGTCCAGGTAATGGGCCTGGTACAGCGGGAAGTACAGGCCGAGGGTTTCACGCAGGGCTTCGACGCTGATGAACGGCGTCAGGGCCTGGGCCAGGGCGCTGAGGTTCCACTGGCCGATCGGCACCTGGTTGCTGTAGGAGTAACGACCCTGATCATCGGAGTGGTTGCAGATGAAGTGGGCGTCGAAGTCGTCGAGGAAGGCGAACGGGCCGTAGTCGAAGGTAATGCCCAGGATCGACATGTTGTCGGTATTCATCACGCCGTGGCAGAAGCCATAAGCTTGCCATTTGGCGATCAGCTCGGCGTTGCGCTCGACGATTTCGCGAAACATCGCCAGGTACGGTTCCGGCTGTTCCAGGCATTGCGGGAAATGCATGGCCAGCACGTGATCGCCGAGTTCTTTCTGCTTCTCGGGACGTTTGGTGTAGTAGAAATACTCGAAATGCCCGAAACGCACATGGCTCGGCGCCATGCGCAGGACCATGGCCGCGCGTTCCTGCTTCTCGCGCCACACCGGCGTGTCGGAGCCGATCACGCACAGGGCGCGGGTGGTCGGGATGTTCAGGGCATACAGCGCTTCGGAGGCAAGAAATTCGCGGATCGAGGACCGCAGCACCGCCCGTCCATCACCCATGCGCGAAAAGGGCGTCTGGCCAGCACCCTTGAGGTGCAGGTCCCAATGCTCGCCGGCCTCGTTGTAGACCTCGCCCAGCAACAGACCGCGACCATCACCCAACTGCGGGTTGTAGGAACCGAACTGATGACCTGAATAGACCATCGCCCTCGGGATCGCGTCGGCCCAGAGCTTATGGCCGCTGAACAGTTCGGCAAACTCAGGGGTTTCGGCCTCGGCAGGGTCGAGATCGAGCAGCGCCATGGCGGCAGGGCTGGCCACCACCAGGCGCGGATTGTCGATCGGCTCGGGCAGCACATGGGTGGAAAACGTATCGCCCAGGCGGGCGAAACGATTATCGAAGGTCAGTTCGTCGAGGGCTTTCAAGGGCCATCTCCAGCAGAATGTCCGAGCATTCTGCTAGGGATAAGCCGCTTAGTCGAGCTTGGCGGCCGGCGGCTCTTGCACAGGTTTGCCATCGGCCATGGGAACGATGGTCTTGGTTTCCGGCTCGATGGGCACCATTTTGTATTCCTGGCCCTGAAGATTCTTGAGGTAAACCTCCATCTGCCGGAACGAGATGTTGATGTGCTGTTTCTTGAACTCGCGATTGATGAAGCGGTTGACCTCATCGAGCACCGGGTTACGGTCACCGAGGTCACGTACATGCATGCGCAACTCGTGGTCGAGGGTGCTTTCGCCGAAGTTCAGGAAGTACACGTGGGGTTCCGGGTCTTTCAGCACTCGCGGGTTATCGCGTGCGGCCTTGAGCAGCAATTCCTTGACCAGGTCCAGGTCCGAGCCGTAATCGACACCGAGCTTGAGGGTTACTCGGGTGATGGTGTCGGTCAGGGACCAGTTGATCAGTTGCCCGGTAATGAACGTCTTGTTCGGGACAATGATGTCCTTGCGGTCGAAGTCGGTGATCGTCGTGGCGCGGATGCGGATCTTGCTCACCGTACCGGACAGGTTGCCGATGGTGATGGTGTCGCCAATCCGCACCGGACGTTCGAACAGGATCATGATCCCGGAGATGAAGTTGGCGAAGATTTCCTGCATCCCGAAGCCGAGACCTACCGACAGCGCCGCCACCAGCCATTGCAACTTGTCCCAGCTCACGCCGAGTGTCGACAGGGTGGAGACGAAACCGATGCCAGCGATCACGTAAGACAGCAAGGTGGTGGTGGCGTACGCACTGCCCTGAGCCAGGTTCAGCTTCGACAGCACCAACACTTCCAGCAACCCCGGCAAGTTGCGCGCGAGGGCGAAGGTAATGCCGATGATGATCAGCGCGCCGAGCATGTCGCCAATGCTGATCGGCACCATGCTCATGTTGGCGCCGGTGCCGCTGGTGTATTCGTAGAGGGTGACGTTATCCAGGTACGAGAACACAGAGATCAGGTCCGACCAGACCCAGTACAACGCCGCGATGAAACCGCCCAGCAGTGCCAGGCGGATAAGGCGCAGGGACTGCTCGTTAACCTTCTCGATATCCAGGGTTGGCTCTTCGATCACCGCTTCGCCGTCGCCGGCCTCTTTCGCGGCCTGGCGTTTGGCCAGGGCGCGCTGGTAGGCCAGGCGGCGTGCCGCAACGCTGAGGCCGCGCACGAAGGTGGCCTCGATCACCAGCCAGAACATCAGCAGGTAAAGGGTGTTGATCAATCGGTCACTGAGCTTCAGCGCGGTGTAGTAATAGCCGAAGCACACCGCCACGAACAACGCGACAGGCAGGACGGTGAACAGGATCCCCACGGCCTTGCGGAACAGCGAAGCGTTCTGGTGAGTCGGGCTGCTGATCAGCAGGCGGCTGAGCAGCCAGGCCATCAGCGCATAGCAAGTCAGCACCACCGGCATGCCGAGTACGTCATCGGCCAGGGTCGCGGGTTGCAGCTCGGCGACTGCCACCACCGCGACCAACGCCATGACCACCAGCCCGAGTCGACGGACCCAGCCCTGCAGGAATTCGACCTGAGGTTTTTCCCAGCGGAAATGCAGTTCGGCCACGCCGCCCGGCGCAAGAATCCGGTAAGCGGTGTAGAACACTAGCCAGGCCTGGGCCATTTGCAGCAGCGCCGCGCCCATGTTCGCGTTCTGTCCGCGGGCGTCGATTTGCAAGGCCAGGCCACACAAGGCCAGGCCCAGGGACACCGGCATCGCCAGCAGAATGTTGATCAGGATGGCCTGCGGCGTGTGCCACTGGCTGTCGCGTTTGAAGTGGCCGATGTCCTGGTGAACCTTGCTCAGTCGGGCATACAGGCTTTTGCGTCGCCACAGCAGGGCGCCGATCAACAGCGCCAGGGGCAGGAACAGCAGCGGCCGTTGGGTCAGGCCGTCACTTAATTCGCTCAGGCTGGAAGCCCACGGCAGCGTGGTGACCTGACGTTCCAGGCGCTCCGGTACGGCGCGCATCCATTCCAGGTCCAGTGGCTTGTTGCTGGGAATCCAGAACATCTGCTCATCGAGGGTCGCCCGCAGGCTTTGCGCGGTGCTGAGCAGTTGCTTCTGATTGAGTTGCAACGTGATCGATTCGTTGAGCACCGCGCTGAGTTCGCGGTTCAGCCGCTCCAGCAGGTCGGCGCGGGTTGTGGCCAGCTCCAGCAGGCTTTTGCGCAGTTGCGGGGTGACTTGCTCGGGAGGCTGAGTCGACAGCAGGTTGTCGACATAGGTCGCCGGGTTGCTGAGCAGTTCCCGTTGCTGGCTGACTTCGAATTGATAGAGGCGAATGTCGGCGATCTGGTCGGCCAGGTCACGGTCGAGCCTGAGGCGTGGCAGGGACTGTTTCTGTTTATAGAGAATCTTGGACAGCAGCAGGCTGCCCTTGAGCACGTTGATTTGCTCGTCCAGCGCCGAGTCGCTCTGGGTCACGTTGTCCAGTTGCTGCTTGGTCTGCAGATTCTGCTGGGTGACTTCGTTGAGGCGGTCAGTACTTTTGAGCAGGTAGTCAGAAAGCTTGAGGTTGGCCGCGCTTTCGGTCGCCAGCAGGGTACTGCCGCCGGATTTCTGCGCTTCGATGGATTGCTGCGTCACCGTCTCCTGGGACTGGGCCAGGCGCTTCTGGTTGATCAGGGTTTGCAGTTCCTGGATTTCCTGATCCAGGCGATCGGATTTTTCCGAGAGCAAGTCATGCTGGCTGTTGCCCAAGTCCTGCAGTTGATTGTTGCCGGCCAGTTCCTGGCGGCGCAACGGGATCAGGGCATTCAGCGCCGCGAGCTCTGCGTTGAGCAGGTCGCGTTGCTCAGGGGTCAAGATCTTGCCGCCGTCCTTGCCGATCTTGAGGATGTTGTTGATCTGCTGGATGCGCGTCTGGCTGGCAGAAATTTCGGCCTGGGCGCGCTCGGGGCGGGTCTGGGCAGTAATCACCAGACTGTTGGCGTCGGCCAGGGCTTTTTGCAGATCGCTTTGCTGGGTGGAGCGCTCGGTGAGCATTTGCTCCAGTTGCTGAATAGGCTCTTTGGCATAGCGCTGCGGTACTGGCAGCAATTTGGTGGCTTTGAGCTTGGCCAGTTCTCGCTGGTTCTCGATGTTCTGCTTTGGGGCGTTGGCCAGTTGTTGCTTGAGATCGGCCAGCTTCTGCTCGTAATCACGCTTGTTGTTGAGCTGTGTCAGCGTGTTTTGCAGGATGCTCTGCAGGGCTTTCTGATCGGCTTCCGGCAATTTGCGCTCGGCGATCTTGTCCAGGTTCGCCTGCACGGCTTCGCTGGACGGCGGTTCGGCCGCTTGCAATGTACCGACAGAAAGACTCAAGCCCAGCAGGGCCGTAATGATAAACGTGCGCAGGGTTGACATAGAGACCGATCGAAAGCGAGACGAAGTGTAGAGTTTAGAGGAACAAGCCCGGACCGGGGCGACTTCCTTCGGGGAATCTGACGCCCACTTTACCGATCTTGTTCCCTTCCATGACCGCGACGGTCCAAATGGTGTTGTTCCACTCCACCTGGTCACCGACGACGGGTGCACCGCCCACTTTCTGGGCAATGAAGTGGCCGAGCGACATGTCCGGATCGATGCCTTCCACTTTCAACCCGTACAGCGCCGCAACCGCAGCCAGTTGGGCGTCTCCTTCGAGTACGAAGTCGCCGAAGAAGCGCAAATCGAGGCCTCGTTGCGGTGCCTGGCTGAAGAGTTTTCCGAGGGCCGGAAGGTTGTGTTCATGGCCGATGACGCACAGCAAATCGTCGACTTCGAGCACTGTACTACCCGACGGATGGAGCAGTTGCTGGCCACGAAACAGGGCTGCAATGCGGGTGCCTTCGGGCATTTTCAGTTCGCGAAGGGGCGAGCCGATGCACCATTTCTCGGCACCGAGGCGATAAACGAACAGCTCCCACTCACTGGTGACGTGGACTTCCAGGGCGGCGCGGGAGATCGGTGCCGGCTCCGGCGGAACGGTCACTTTCAAAAGCTTCGCCACCCACGGCAGGCTCGTGCCCTGCACCAGCAGCGACACCAACACGATAAAGAAGGCGAGGTTGAAATAGAGCTGGGCGTTGGGCAGGCCGGCCATCAGCGGGAACACCGCCAGAATGATCGGAACCGCGCCGCGTAACCCGACCCAGGAAATGAACGCCTTCTCGCGCCCATGGAACGCCTTGAAGGGCAGCAGGCCGACGATTACCGACAACGGCCGCGCAAACAGAATCATCCACAGCGCCAGGCCCAGAGCGGGCAGGGCAATCGGCAACAGGTCATGGGGCGTTACCAGCAGCCCGAGGACCAGGAACATGCCGATTTGCGCCAGCCAGGCCATGCCATCGAGCATGTGCAAAATGCCGTGGCGGCTGCGCACCGGGCGGTTGCCGATGACCAGGCCGCACAGGTAAACCGCCAAAAAGCCGCTGCCGTGCAAGGCGTTGGTCAGGGCAAACACGACCAAACCGCCAGCAATGACCAGGATCGGATAAAGGCCGGTGGCCAAGTGGATACGGTTGACCAGTTGCAGCATGACCCAGCCGCCGCCCAGGCCGATGACAGCACCGATACCGAACTCACGCATCAAGTGCCCGAGCAGGCTCCAATGCAGACCGGTCTGGCCGCTGGCGAGCATGTCGATCAGGGTCACGGTGAGGAACACCGCCATCGGGTCGTTGCTGCCGGACTCGATCTCGAGGCTGGCGGTCACCCGTTCGTTCAGGCCTTTGCCGCCGAGCAGCGAGAACACCGCCGCGGCGTCGGTGGAGCCAACGATAGCGCCGATCAGCAGGCCCTGGATCAGGTTCAGGTTGAACAGCCACGCGGCGGCCATGCCGGTCAGCCCGGTGGTGATCAACACCCCGACTGTCGCCAGCGACAGCGCCGGCCATAACGCCACGCGGAAGCTGGAAACCCGGGTGCGCAAGCCGCCGTCGAGCAGGATGACGGCCAGCGCGAGGTTGCCGACCAGATAAGCCGTTGGGTAGTTATCGAAAATAATGCCGGCGCCATCGACGCCGGCCGACATGCCCACCGCGAGGATGATCACCAGAATCGGGATACCGAGGCGCGATGAAAGTGAGCTCACCAGAATGCTTGCACCTACCAGCAACGCGCCGATCAAGAACAGGCTGTTGATGGTCGTCGCATTCAAAGGCAGTACTCCAGAAAGCTGAAAGGCGGGCGAAAACTGACCATGCAGTCTGCGTGCCAGCGATTCTAACCTGTTGAAATGTGATGCTGTCAAAAAGCTTTTGCAGCAAGCAGATGACACACGCAGCTCCGGGTGCAATCACTGTGGCGAGGGGATTTATCCCCGTTGGGCTGCGAAGCGGCCCCCTGCGTTCTTTCAGGCATGCCCCGCAAACAGGTCTTGCGACGGCTTCGCCGCCGAACGGGGATAAATCCCCTCGCCACAGATAAATCCCTTACCCACAGAGTTCGCGGTGCTCTTAGAGGCTAAACCGCCCAACCATGTTGTTCAGGTCCAGCGCCAATCGCGACAGCTCATTGCTCGCGGCACTGGTCTGGTTAGCCCCGGTCGCCGACTGCACCGACAGATCACGAATGTTCACTAGATTGCGGTCCACTTCACGGGCCACTTGCGCCTGCTCTTCGGCCGCGCTGGCGATCACCAGGTTGCGTTCGTTGATTTCGACGATCGCGCTATTAATAGTGTCCAGCGACATGCCTGCACCACGAGCGATGTTCAACGTCGACTCAGCACGCTCGGTGCTGTTGCGCATCGAATCCACTGCGTGCTCGGTACCGCTCTGGATGCTGCCGATCATGCGTTCGATTTCGCTGGTCGACTGCTGGGTGCGATGCGCCAGGGCACGGACTTCGTCCGCCACCACGGCAAAACCACGACCGGCCTCACCGGCACGGGCGGCTTCGATGGCTGCGTTCAATGCCAGCAAGTTGGTCTGATCAGCCAGGCCGCGAATCACGTCCAGCACTTTGCCGATGTCACGGGACTCGTTGGCCAGGTCGCCGATCAGGGTGGCGGTGCTCTGCACGTCGGCGCTCATGCGTTCGATGGCGCTGACGGTTTCCTGCACCAGGTCACGGCCATCACCGGCGGAGGTGGTGGCGTTCTTCGAGGCTTCGGACGTGCTGACGGCATTGCGCGCGACTTCTTCCACGGCGCTGGTCATTTCGTTGACTGCGGTGGCAGCTTGTTCGATTTCGTTGTTCTGCTGGGTCAGGCCACGGGCGCTTTCGTCGGTGACGCTGTTGAGTTCTTCAGCGGCGGACGCCAGTTGCGTGGCGGACCCGGAAATCCGTTGCAGGGTGTCGCGCAGCTTGTCCTGCATCTTCGACATGGCCAGCAGCAAGCGGCCGGCTTCGTCCTCACCATCGACGGTGATCGGGCGGGTCAGGTTGCCTTCAGCAATTTCTTCGGCAGCGCTCAGGGCGTTGGCGATCGGCTTGGTGATGCTGTTGGTCAACAACCAGGCGAACAGCAGAGTCAGGCCGGTCGCGATCACCAGCAGGGTGATCACCAGGTTGAAGGCCGAAGCGTACTGGTCGGCGGCTTGTTGATTGGTGTCGAGGGTCTGCTGAGTGTTGATCTCCAGCAAGCGGTTCAGCACGGTGTTCACCGCTTCGGAGTTGGTCAGCAGATCGGTGTTGAGCAGGGTGCGCAGTTCATCCACCTGATTGTTACGCGACAGGGTCTTCATCCGGTCTTCGATCTGACGGTACTGGCTGAGCAACTGCACATACTGGTCGTAGGCCGAACGTTCCTGCGGGCTGGTGATCAGTTTTTCGTAAGTCACCTGAGCGGCACGAATCTGCTGATTGCGGGTTTCCAGCAGATCCATGGTCTTTTGCTGGACGTCCGGCTCGCGGTTCACCAGCAAACGGTAGGACAGCACCCGCAGGCGCAGGGTCAGCTGAGTGAATTCGTCGAGGCTCTTGATGCTCGGCACGCTGCTTGAGGTGATGTCCTCGGCGGCGCCGCGAATCTTGCTCATCTGGTTCAAGGCAAACACACCCAGAATCAGCATCAGGCCGCCAATCAGGGCAAAACCGAGGAACGCCCGTGGAGCGATATTCATATTACGAAGGGACATGGTGTTTACCGAAAAGAGCGCATCCGTGCGGCGCTGAGACTGACGTATGGATGACTTATCGGTCATACGACTAAAGTCTTGAGCCCCTGCGGGTTTTTGTCGCACAACCGCTCCGGCGACGAAGTGCAGGAACCAGATCCGCCAATCACAGTCTTTAAAGCTCGCGAGGAAGGTCGCCCGCCAGGAAAATCAAGGCCTTGCGCCCCAATAACCCTGGCATCCATGGTGACTTTTCTTTATCGTACGCGCCCTTTGAAAATGCTTGGAAAATCAAAATGTTGGAAGCATCCCTAAGCCAATTGGAACAGCTGGTCAGCGACCTGGTGCAACAGAACCAGACCCTGCTCGGCACCAACCAAACCCTGAGCGCAGAACTGGCCCAGGCCAAGGATGAAAACGAAAGCCTGCAACTGAGCCTGATGGAACAGGAAGAGAAACAAGGTGCCACCGCTGCACGCATCCAGGCCCTGGTTGAGCGCGTCAGCGCCGGCCCAGTCAGCGCATGAATCATGGCGCCGCAGGGGTAAAAGTCGTCTCGATCCTGGGGGAGGACTATTCGATCAAGGCGCCGGCCGGGGAAGAGCAAACCCTGCTGGACGCCGCCTTAATGCTGAAGGCTGTCCTGGCCGACACCAAAAGGAAGTACCCGACGTTGATCGGTGACCGCTTGCTGGTATTGGCCGCGATGAATCTGTGCTCCCAGCAGATCGAAATGCAGAAGCAGCACAAGCAGGAACTCGACCGTTACCAAGAGCAAGTCAGCGCCACGGTTGAAGTAATCTCCAAGACGATCAATCAGGCCTGATCGGCTTTGCGCACAACCAAAGAATAAATTGTCGTTTGTGTTGTATACAATCGGCACGGCTGTTGCGGTGTTTCAGCCTCTTATTCTTTGGGGGTGCTCCATGCAGTTCTGGCGACGCAGTATTCAATGGCAGTTGATCCTGAGCATGGGCACCGCCCTGCTGGTCAGTATTCTGATCGTGGTTGGCATTTATACCCTCGTGGTCAATCGCCTCGCCGAGCGCTATCTGGTCGAGCAAGCGCTGCCGTCGAGCATCGAAGCGATGCGCAACGACATCGAGCGAATCCTCGTTCAACCGCTCACCGCCGCCAAGGACATCGCCAGCAATAGCATGGTGCGCGACTGGTTGGCCGGGGGTGAAAACAGTGCCCAGACCAACACCTTCGTCACCTATCTGGAAGGCATCCGCGCCGAGCACAAAGCCTTTACCGCGCTGATCGTCGGCACGGCTTCAAACCATTACTTCACGGAAAAAGGCCTGGACCGGATCCTCAGCCGCTCCAACCCCAAAGACGCCTGGTTCTATTCGTTTCTCGACAGCAACCAGCCGCGCACCCTCAATATCGACAATGACACCGCGACCGGAGAGTTGGCGCTGTTCATCGACCTCAAGGTCGAGCAGGCCGGCAAAGTCGTGGGCGTTGCCGGGCTTGGCCTGAGCATGAAAGAGCTGTCGGAGCTGATCCACAACTTCAACTTCGGTGAGCGCGGCAAGGTCTATCTCGTGCGTTCCGACGGTTTGATCCAGGTTCACCCCGAAGCGCAGTTCAGCGGCAAACGCACGTTGGCCGAACAGATTGGCACCCCGGCAGCGCAAGCCGTCATGGGCCAACAGGCTGCCACCCACAGCAGCTTCGATCGCGATGGCGAAGATTTTCTGGCATTGAGTCTGCCGTTGCGGGACTTGGGCTGGACGCTGGTGGCCGAAGTGCCACAGTCGCAGATCTACGC
Organism: Pseudomonas sp. BF-B-26; assembly: GCF_019956495.1. Classification (NCBI taxonomy): domain Bacteria; kingdom Pseudomonadati; phylum Pseudomonadota; class Gammaproteobacteria; order Pseudomonadales; family Pseudomonadaceae; genus Pseudomonas; species Pseudomonas sp. BF-B-26. Next base: position 53,495 of record NZ_JAHBDP010000075.1, read on the forward strand.
CGAAGCCCGCCGCGCGATGTGGATGAGCAGCGGCATCGGCCTGGCGGTGGCGCTGGTTTGCCTGATGCTGGTGGTGTTGTTGGCCCGTGGATTGGTGCGGCCGATCCGCCAGGTAACAGCGGCGCTGGTAGCCATCGGTAGCGGTGGTGGAGATTTGACCCACCGGTTAGATTCCAGTCGCGCCGATGAACTGGGTGACCTGGCTCGCGGCTTCAATCGGTTCCTGGAAAGCCAGCGCGACATGATCGGCGAAGTGCTGACCACCAGCGAGCGTTTACGCACGGCCGTCGGCCAAGTGGCGCGGGTGGTAGACAACACCGCTGAACGCTCCGGCCGTCAGCAGGAAATGACCGACATGGTCGCCACCGCCGTTCACGAAATGGGCCTGACGGTGCAGGAAATCGCCCAGAACGCCGGCAATGCCGCGGTGGCTTCACAAACTGCCCGGGATGAGGCGATGCAGGCGCGGGAAGTGGTGGGCGGGTCGATTCGGCATATCGAAAGCATGTCCGATGAAATCGGCCTCGCTGCCAGCGCGGTGGGCGAGTTGGCCCATCAAGTGGCATCTATCGATCAGGTGCTGGCAGTGATTCGCGGGATTTCCGAGCAGACCAATTTGCTCGCGCTCAACGCGGCCATCGAAGCGGCGCGGGCCGGGGACATGGGGCGTGGGTTTGCGGTCGTGGCGGATGAGGTGCGCACGTTGGCGCGGCGCACGCAGTCGTCGACTGATGAGATTCAGCAGATGATTGGCAGCCTCAAGCAAGGCGCGGAGAACGCGGTGTCGTCGATGCATTCCGGGCAAGCGGCGACTGGCACGGGCGTTGAGTCGAGCCAACGCACCGGGGTGTCGTTGACGGCGATTACCGGGCAGGTGGAGCGCATCAGCGACATGAACCATCAGGTGGCGGCGGCGACGGAAGAGCAGTCGGCGGTGACGGAAGAGATCAACCGGAACGTGCAGGGGATTTCTGACCTGGCCCGTGCCACCGCCGGGGAGGTCAGGGCTTGTCGTGAGGATTGTCAGACGTTGCAGCGGTTGGCGGATGATTTGGCGCGGCAAGTGGGTGGGTTCAAGCTGAGTTGATGAGTTGTCTGTGCGGGCGCCTTCGCGAGCAAGCCCGCTCCCACAGTTGATCGCGTTGTTTGGTTCAACGCGGACTCCTGTGGGAGCGGGCTTGCTCGCGAATGGATGTCAGCAGCACCACAAGGCTCCAGTTAGAACCACTCATCCTGCATCCCAAGACACACATCATCCCGCGCCTCAAGAATCGCCAGTTCATGGTGGCAACCCGGCACTTCCCACGTCAGGAAATACCGCGCCGCCTGCAGCTTGCCTTTATAGAAGCTCACATCCGCCGCATTCCCTTTGGCCAGCCCTTCCTGCGCGCGAATCGCCTGCTCCAGCCAGCGCCAGCCAATCACCGTGTGCCCGAACACTTTGAGGTACAGCGCCGAGTTCGCCAGGCTGCTATTAACCTTGCCTTGCGCCAAATCCGTCAGCAGGCCAATGGTCACGGTTTGCAGACGCGCCACCAATTTCTCCAGCGGCTCACGCAGCGCGGTTAACGATTCATAAGCCTGCGCACACTCGGCGGTGTCGGCGATCAGACGGATCAATTGCTTGAGCCCCGCACCACCGTTCTGCGCCAGTTTGCGGCCCAGCAGGTCCAGCGATTGAATGCCGTGAGTCCCTTCGTGGATCGGGTTCAGGCGGTTGTCGCGGTAATACTGCTCCACCGGGTATTCGCGGGTGTAGCCATGGCCGCCGAGTATCTGGATCGCCAGTTCGTTGGCCTTCAGGCAAAACTCCGACGGCCAGGATTTGACGATCGGCGTCAGCAAATCCAGCAGTTCGTGGGCCTGTTTGCGCTCAGCTTCAGTCTCAAGGGTTGTGGTGTCATCAAACAGTCGCGCCGCGTACAACCCAAGGTCGAACGAACCTTCGACGTAGGCTTTCTGAGTCAGCAACATGCGTTTGACGTCGGCGTGCTGAATGATCGCCACCGGCGCGGTGTTCGGGTCCTTGCTGTCCGGCACGCGACCCTGCGGCCGCTCGCGGGCGTATTCCAGGGAATACAGATAACCGGCGTAACCGAGCATCACCGCGCCCATGCCGACGCCGATCCGCGCCTCGTTCATCATCTGGAACATGTAGCTCAAGCCATGATGAGGCTTGCCCACCAGGTAGCCGACACACTCGCCGTTATCGCCGAAGTTCAGCGCGGTGGAGGTGGTGCCGCGCCAGCCCATCTTGTGGAACAGCCCGGCCAGCAACACATCGTTGCGTTTGCCCAGGCTGCCGTCATCGTTGACCAGAAACTTGGGCACGATGAACAGAGAAATCCCTTTCACACCCGCCGGTGCATCCGGCAACTTGGCCAGCACCATGTGCACGATGTTTTCCGACAACGGGTGATCACCGCCGGAGATGAAGATCTTGTTGCCCTTGAGTCGATACGTGCCGTCAGACGCAGGCTCTGCGCGGGTACGAATATCCGACAGCGACGAGCCGGCATGGGGTTCGGTCAGCGCCATGGTGCCGAAGAAACGACCGTCGATCATCGGTTGCAGGAAGCGTTGTTTTTGCTCCTCGGTGCCGAAACTTTCGATCAGGTTCGCCGCGCCCATGGTCAGGAACGGATAAGAAGTCGACGCCGCGTTGGCCGATTGGAAATGTGCGAAGCAGGCTTGGGACAACAGCGTAGGAAGTTGCATGCCGCCCGCATCGAAACTGCGCGCAGCATTGAGGAAACCGGCTTCAAGGAAGGCGTCCACTGCCGGTTTCACTTCCGGAATCAGAATCGCCTGACCGTCCTCATAGCGCGGTTCATTCTCGTCACCCTTGCGGTTGTGCGGGGCGAAGAACTTCTCGGCGATGGTGCGCGCGGTGCCGATGGCGGCGTCGAAGGTCTCGCGGTTGTGCTCGGCGAAACGCTCACGCTGGGTCAGGCCCTCGGCATCAAGGACTTCATACAGCTCGAAAGCCAGATTGCGGGAACTGAGCAACGTCTCGGACATGGCGGCCTACCTTTTTTTGGAATGGACCGAGTCTAGGCGTGGGAATAAAGGCTGAACAGGATGATTGATGAGCGTGATGGTGCGGTGCGGGCACCGCTAATCAAATGTGGGAGCGAGCAGGCTCGCTCCCACAGGGGGATATTGCATGCCGGGCGTCCATTGCGGGCGCCCGGTGGTATTGCGGTTTAGCCGATAGTCATCAGACTGGCATTACCACCCGCCGCAGCAGTGTTAACGCTCAACGCCCGCTCGATCACCAGACGCTCCAGCGCGATGTTGGTCTCGCCTTGCGACAAGCCATGAACCCCAACAATCGCGCCGGCACGCTTGGCCACTTGCTGGCAGACCGCACGCAACTGATCGGAATGGCCGTGATGCAGAACCGCATCAAACAGCACTTCGTCCTTGTTCCAGTCGGAAACCAGTTTGATCTTCGCCTGAATGTCCTTCGGCAGACGTGCGAACAACGCCTTGGTCAATTCAGCTTCCGGCCATACCGCCGAACCGCCGACGGCCAATACCGCCGCCAGTTGCGTCAGCAGATCGCCTTCGACTTCCGCCAGGCACAGCACGTGTTCGCGCGGCAGAATGGCGTAGCTGTTGCGTTCGCCGGTCGGGCCCGCCAGAAGACGGGTGATCCCGCTTTGCGATTGCGCCGCGAACTGCACGCACAGGGTGCTCAGCTCGGTGAGCTTGCTGCTGTCGGCCCAGGCTTGCAGGGCCTTCAGCGGTTTGCTCATGGCATCACGCAGACGAACGTCCGGTGCCGCGATGGCATCACCACGAGCGAAGGATTGTTCGATTGCATCGGTAGGACGTGTCGACAACAGGCGGTACAGGTACAACGGACCACCAGCTTTCGGACCGGTACCCGACAGGCCTTCGCCACCGAACGGCTGCACGCCGACCACAGCACCGACGATGTTGCGGTTCACGTAGACGTTACCGGCGTTGACGTTGTCGACCACCTTGGCGATGGTCTCGTCGATGCGAGTGTGCACACCCAAGGTCAGGCCGTAACCGGAAGCATTGATCTGACCGATCAGCTGATCGATGTCTTTGCGCTTGTAGCGAACCACGTGCAGCACTGGGCCGAAGATCTCCCGTTGCAACTCGTCGAAGCTTTCCAGTTCGATCAGCGTCGGCATCACGAAGGTGCCGCGTTTGACTTCTTCGGTGTTGGCGATTGCCACCTGGTACACGCTGCGACCTTTGTCGCGCATGCCCTGGATGTGCTTCTCGATACCGGCCTTGGCTTCGGCGTCGATCACCGGGCCGATGTCCACGGACAGGCGTTCCGGGTTGCCGAGACGGCATTCAGCCATGGCGCCTTTGAGCATTTCGATGACACGGTCAGCGGAATCTTCCTGCAAGCACAGCACACGCAGTGCCGAGCAACGTTGACCGGCGCTGTCGAAGGCTGAGGACACCACGTCGATCACAACTTGTTCGGTCAGTGCCGAAGAGTCGACGATCATCGCGTTCTGGCCACCGGTTTCGGCGATCAACGGAATCGGACGACCTTGAGCATCCAGGCGACCAGCGACATTGCGTTGCAGCAAACGAGCGACTTCGGTGGAACCGGTGAACATCACGCCTTTAACCCGATCGTCACCGACCAGACGCGCGCCAACGGTTTCGCCACGGCCCGGCAGCAATTGCACCACGCCTTCCGGAATCCCGGCTTCGAGCAGCAAGCGCACGGCTTGAGCAGCCACCAGCGGAGTTTGTTCCGCTGGCTTGGCCAAAACCGGGTTACCGGCAGCCAGTGCCGCAGCGACTTGGCCGCTGAAGATGGCCAGCGGGAAGTTCCACGGGCTGATGCACACCACTGGGCCCAATGGGCGGTGAGCGTCGTTGGTGAAATCGTTGCGTGCCTGCACCGCGTAGTAACGCAGGAAGTCCACGGCTTCACGCACTTCGGCGATGGCGTTGGCGAAGGTCTTGCCGGCTTCACGAGCCAGCAGGCCCATCAGCGGCTGGATTTCGCCTTCCATCAAATCAGCGGCACGTTCCAGAATCGCGGCGCGCTCGGCGGGCGGAGTGGCCTGCCAGATCGGTGCAGCGTTCAGGGCGCACTGGATCGCGTTATCGACGTCTTCGACGGTCGCTTCCTGTACGTGGCCGACGATGTCGCGCAGATCCGACGGGTTCAGCACCGGAGCCGGGGTTTCAGTGCTGGACGCGCAACCGAGCATCGGCGCGGCTTTCCAGTTGTTATGAGCGGTTGCCAGCAGGGCGCAGGACAGTGAAGCCAGACGATGTTCGTTGGCCATGTCGATGCCGCTGGAGTTGGCGCGCTCGGCACCATAAAGATCACGCGGCAGCGGGATACGCGGGTGCGGCAGGCCGAAGCCGCCTTCCAGCGTCGCCATCTGCTCGATGCTGGCCACTGGATCGGCCACCAGCTCCTGGATCGAAATAGATTGGTCGGCGATGCGGTTGACGAACGAGGTGTTCGCGCCGTTTTCCAGCAGACGACGCACCAGGTACGCCAACAGCGTCTCGTGAGTACCGACCGGTGCGTACACGCGGCACGGACGGTTCAGCTTGCCTTCGGAAACTTTGCCTACAACCTGTTCGTACAGCGGTTCACCCATGCCGTGCAGGCACTGGAACTCGTACTGACCGGGGTAATAGTTCTGACCGGCGATGTGGTAAATGGCCGACAGGGTGTGGGCGTTGTGCGTGGCGAATTGCGGGTAGATGACTTCCGGCACCGACAGCAATTTGCGAGCGCAGGCGATGTAGGAAACGTCGGTGTACACCTTGCGGGTGTAGACCGGATAGCCTTCCAGGCCTTCGACCTGGGCGCGCTTGATTTCGCTGTCCCAGTACGCGCCTTTTACCAGACGGATCATCAGGCGATGACGGCTGCGACGAGCCAGGTCGATCACGTAGTCGATCACGTACGGGCAACGCTTTTGATAAGCCTGGATCACGAAACCGATGCCGTTCCAGCCGGTCAGTTGCGGCTCGAAGCACAGGCGCTCCAGCAGATCCAGCGACAGCTCGAGGCGGTCGGCTTCTTCGGCGTCGATGTTCAGGCCAATGTCGTATTGCTTGGCCAGCAGGGTCAGCGACAGCAGGCGTGGGTACAACTCGTCCATCACGCGCTCGTACTGCGCACGGCTGTAACGCGGGTGCAGTGCCGACAGCTTGATGGAAATGCCCGGACCTTCATAAATCCCACGGCCGTGGGACGCTTTGCCGATCGAGTGGATGGCTTGTTCGTACGAGGCCAGGTATTTCTGGGCATCGTGCTCGGTGAGTGCGGCTTCACCCAGCATGTCGTAGGAATAACGGAAGCCCTTGGCTTCGAACTTGCTGGCGTTGGCCAGGGCTTCGGCGATGGTTTCGCCGGTGACGAACTGCTCGCCCATCAGGCGCATCGCCATGTCGACGCCCTTGCGGATCATCGGCTCGCCGCTCTTGCCGATGATGCGGCTCAAGGACGACGTCAGGCCGGCTTCGTTGTGGGTGGCGACCAGTTTGCCGGTCAGCAGCAAGCCCCACGTGGCGGCGTTGACGAACAGCGACGGGCTGTTGCCCAAGTGCGGGTGCCAGTTACCGGTGCTGATCTTGTCGCGGATCAGTGCGTCGCGGGTGCCTTTGTCCGGGATGCGCAGCAGCGCTTCGGCCAGGCACATCAGCGCCACGCCTTCCTGGGACGACAGGGAAAATTCCTGCAGCAGGCCCTGAACAATCCCGGCACGGCCGCCGGCGCTCTTCTGATTGCGCAGTTTTTCAGCAATCGAGGCGGCGAGCTTGTTGGTGGCTTCGGCCATGGCGATCGGCAGGCGAGCCTGCTCGATCAGCATCGGCACCACTTCCGGCTCAGGGCGACGGTAAGCGGCGGTGATCGAAGCGCGCAGGACCGATTGCGGCAGGATGCTTTCGGCGAACTCGAGGAAGCATTGGTGCGCGTGGTCAGCGTGGACTTCGCCGGCGTCGTCAGCATCTTTGCTGATCAAACCGCTCAGCTCGGTCAGGGTTGCACCACCCTCGAGTTTTTCCAGGTAATTGAAAATTGCCTGCTTGATCAGCCAGTGGGGCGTGCGATCAATCGAGGTCGCGGCGGCCTTGAGGCGCTCGCGGGTCGGGTCGTCAAGTTTGACCCCAAGGGTGGTGGTAGCCATATTTTTATCCTCATGTTTGCCACGACCGCGTGGCATCAGCTGGCGGCAAGATTAGCCGTGCAACCGTCGAGGTGCAACCGGGTGCAACCCTTTTTTTGTCGGAATAATACGCAGCTCGTCAGGAAATAAATTCCGGTACGAGCGTACCGCTCCTGCTTGGTGCTTTTGCTTCTAGTAAACCGCCAAGACTGCGCTAAAAAGGAGCAAAAACAGGGCTTTTTCAGGTAAATCCGATTAGGTGCAACTTATTCTCGCGAAACTGGTTGCACCTTATTTGCTTTGTTGAATAGCATTCGCGCCCAAGGTGCAACCGGTCACAAAAGACAGGTGCACCGGCTGATGGCTTTCCTGGGGAAACATCAGTCATAAATGCGCGGGCCCCGAAGTCGTCTGAACAAACGTTGTCGTTTGTCGGCGGTTTCACACTCTGCCGCTACATAAAAACAAAGCCAGGGCATCACTTAATGAGCGTAAGCAATCCAACACTGATCACGTTCGTGATCTACATCGCAGCAATGGTGCTGATCGGCTTCATGGCCTATCGCTCCACCAACAACCTTTCTGACTACATTCTGGGCGGTCGCAGCCTGGGCAGCGTCGTGACGGCATTGTCCGCCGGCGCCTCCGACATGAGCGGCTGGTTGTTGATGGGCCTGCCGGGCGCCATCTACATGTCCGGTCTGTCCGAAAGCTGGATCGCCATCGGTCTGATCATCGGTGCTTACCTGAACTGGCTGTTCGTCGCCGGCCGTCTGCGCGTGCAGACCGAGCACAACGGCGATGCGCTGACCCTGCCGGATTACTTCTCCAGCCGTTTCGAAGACAAAAGCGGCCTGCTGCGGATCATCTCCGCGGTCGTGATCCTGGTGTTCTTCACCATCTACTGCGCTTCCGGCATCGTGGCTGGCGCCCGTCTGTTCGAAAGCACCTTCGGCATGTCCTACGAGACTGCGCTGTGGGCCGGTGCTGCGGCGACGATTGCCTACACCTTCGTCGGCGGTTTCCTGGCCGTGAGCTGGACTGACACCGTACAAGCCACCCTGATGATCTTCGCCCTGTTGCTGACGCCGATCATCGTGCTGCTGGCCACCGGTGGCATCGATACCACGTTCCTGGCCATCGAAGCGCAAGACCCAAGCAACTTCGACATGCTGAAAAACACCACCTTCATCGGCATCATCTCGTTGATGGGCTGGGGCCTGGGCTACTTCGGCCAGCCGCACATCCTGGCGCGTTTCATGGCGGCGGATTCGGTCAAGTCGATCGCTAACGCTCGCCGTATCTCCATGACCTGGATGATCCTGTGCCTGGGCGGCACCGTGGCTGTAGGCTTCTTCGGTATTGCCTATTTCTCGGCAAACCCTGCCGTGGCCATGCCAGTGAGCGAAAACCACGAACGTGTGTTCATCGAACTGGCCAAGATCCTGTTCAACCCATGGGTTGCCGGTGTACTGCTGTCGGCCATTCTGGCTGCTGTGATGAGCACCTTGAGCTGCCAACTGCTGGTGTGCTCGAGCGCCCTGACCGAAGACTTCTACAAAACCTTCCTGCGTAAAACCGCTTCCCAGGTCGAGTTGGTCTGGGTCGGCCGTGCCATGGTGCTGCTGGTTGCCTTGATCGCTATCGCTCTGGCGGCTAATCCGGAAAACCGTGTACTGGGTCTGGTCAGCTACGCCTGGGCCGGTTTCGGTGCTGCTTTCGGTCCGGTTGTCCTGATCTCCGTGATCTGGAAAGACATGACCCGCAACGGCGCACTGGCCGGCATCCTGGTCGGCGCGATCACCGTGATCGTCTGGAAACACTTCGAACTGCTGGGCCTGTACGAAATCATCCCGGGCTTCATCTTCGCCAGCCTGGCCATCTACATCGTCAGCAAATCGGGCGAGCCTACCAAAGGCATGCTTCAGCGCTTCGCCGCTGCCGAGGCAGATTTCCGCCTGAACAAGTGATCGGGATGAGCTGATGCTCTGATCTTTTGCCGAACATGAAAACGGCCCGCTTCCAGTAGGAAACGGGCCGTTTTTTATGGCGCAGATCTTGTGGCATCGAAGTTCCAATGTGGGAGCGGGCTTGCTCGCGAATGCGGTGGGTCATTCGGCATTAATGTTGACTGACACACTGCTTTCGCGAGCAAGCCCGCTCCCACATTTGTCCGGTGGTGCTTTTGAAGGAGTTGTATGTAGCCAAACACACTGATTATTGAAGGACAAATCTCTAAAAAAGTAGGGCAAATCTGATTTTCCTGCCCCTCCATCAACATCCCTAGTCGCTCATGCAGAATCGCCCGCCTTCATTCAGCAGAGACACATCGGATGTTCGCTCCTGCCAATCAACCGCGCTTCACGTTGACGATCGACGGTGTCCAGAATGAGCTCAAGGTGCTTGAGTTCACAGGTACGGAAGCCATCAGCCAGCCCTACCGTTTTGACCTGGAACTGGTCAGCGAACGGCCGGACATCGAACTCGAAAGCCTCCTGCATCGTCAGGCATTTCTGAGTTTTGATGCGCAGGGTTCCGGCATTCATGGTCAGATTTTTCGCGTTGGCCAAAGCGATTCCGGGCAACGTCTGACGGGCTACCAAATCAGCCTCGTGCCGCGTCTGGCCTACCTCGGTCAGCGCATCAATCAGCGGATCTTCCAGCACCAAAGCGTGCCGGCGATCGTCGCACAAATTCTCAAAGACCACGGTATCCAGCGCGATGCCTTCGAGTTCCGGCTCGGCAGCGACTACCCCGCGCGTGAGTACTGTGTGCAATACGCCGAAAGCGATCTGGCGTTCATCCAGCGGCTGTGTGCCGAGCTCGGCATTCACTACCACTTTCAGCACAGCCTCGACGGGCACCTGTTGGTGTTTGGCGATGACCAGACGGTTTTCCCACGTCTGCCCGAGCCGACGCTGTACCTGCCAGGCAGCGGAATGGCGGCGGATGCGCCGGCCATCAAACGTTTCAACGTGCGACTGGAAACCCGGACGACAGCGGTAACCCGTCGCGACTACGACTTCAAAAAACCTCGCCTGCAACTTGAAAGCCGCCTCGACAGTGAGCTGCGACCGGTGCTCGAGGATTACCACTTCCCTGGCCAATTCACTGAACGCGAACACGGCAAGCATCTGGCCCAACGAGCCCTCGAACGCCACAACGCCGACTTCCGTCAGGCCGAAGGTCGTGGCGACGAATCGGCTTTGGTCAGCGGGCATTTCCTACACCTGGCCGAGCATCCGCGTCAGGCATGGAATGACCTGTGGTTGATCACCGAAATCGAACACCGTGGCCGCCAGCCGCAAGTGCTGGAAGAGTCGGTTACCAGCGACGGCCCGGATGATTTCCAGGGCTATCGCAATACCTTTCTGGCAACACCGTGGGACGTTTCGTTTCGCCCTCCACTCGGGCCGGAAAAACCCCGCATGCTCGGCTATCAACCTGCCGTGGTCACCGGCCCGACCGACAGTGAAATCCATTGCGACGAGTTCGGTCGGGTCAAGGTTCAGCTGGCTTGGGACCGTGACGGTCAGCTCGATGAACACTCCAGTTGCTGGCTGCGCGTCGCCACCGGCTGGGCGCACGACCGTTATGGCAGCGTGATGATCCCGCGAGTCGGCATGGAAGTGCTGGTGGGATTCGTCGACGCCGATGCCGACAAACCGCTGGTGATGGGTTGCCTGCCAAACGCCGCAACCCCGGTGCCGCTCGATCTTCCCGCCGACAAGACCCGCAGCATTTTCCGCAGCCAGAGCAGTCCCGGTGGCGGCGGTTACAACGAATTGCGCATCGAAGATCGCAAAGGCGCCGAGGAAATCTACCTGCGCGCACAGCGAAACTGGACTCAGCACGTACTGAATGATCAACAGGTGCAGGTCGATAACGCCCGCAGCATCGTCGTCACCGGCACCGCTCGCCATGAGCTGAAAGCCGACGAGCAGCGCATCACCCATGGCCAGCGCCAGACCGAAGTGAAACTGGATGATCACCTGGTGGTGGTCGGTGACCGACACATTCGGGTGACCAGCCAGGCGCTGAATGCCAGTCAGCAATTCCATGTCAGCGCCGGTCAGCAAGTGGTCATCGACGGCGGGGCCAGCGCGACGATTCAGGCGGGCGGGCAGTGGATCAACATCGGTCCCGGCGGGATTTTCAGCAGCGTGCCAATTCAGGTCGGTGGCGGGTTGATGCCGTCGATGGCCGCTGCGCCCGTGTCGCCGGATACGCCGTTGAAACTCGTCGCCGCCCCGGCCGCTCTGCTGAGCGCCGCACAGATCATGAGCCTGAAAAGCGACGCGCCGTTCTGTGAAGAGTGTGAGCGCTGCAAGGACGGTGTCTGTGCCGCCTGATCACTTGTCACCTCTCGACTGGCTGGATCACCAACCGCTCAAACCTTCCGAGCAGTTGTTCGCGGTTTTCAGCAACGCGAGCGACGCAGGGCCTTTCAAGGCCTGGCAGCGTTCGATCTCCGCTCAAGCACCCAGTCCGATCTGGGCCGACACCGCTTACGCCGAGTGGGAGCCGGTAATGCCCTATGTCGGAATCGTCGCTGCTGGCAGTGAGTTTTTGGAGTGGGTTGCCAATACCGAGTCTCGTGATTGGGGTTGGCTGGCGGTGTCTTCTGCCCCTCAGGAGGTGTTGGTCGAGCATCTTCGCAGCCTCACTCAAGTCCTTTTGCCCAACGGTAATGCGGTGTTTTTCCGCTTCTGGGACGGGCGTTATTTGCTGCCAATTCTTCGGTCGGCCGAGGTTGACGCTTCGCAGCTGCTGCCGGTGATCGGGCGCTGTTTGATCAATGGCCAGTCGGTCGAAATTGGTGGTAGTGCGCTGAAAGCTTCTCGGGTTTTTCCATGGTGGGAAGTTTCCGAATCGCTGCTCAAACACCTCGCCGAAGAGTCCGCAACAACCCGCATCAACAACTTGGTGAAGTGGTTGAGCGAGGAACGTCCTGATCTTTTTGAGGCGTTTTCCGAAAGTGTTTTACGCCACAAGGTCGCGATCTTTCTTGAAACACCGGACCTGCCTCAGGCACCCAAAACAGCCTTGGTGGACTACCTGATGGTGGAGCTGAACTGATGGATCAGATCGTACGTATCGAGCAGGAGCTCGACGGTTTCCCAAACACCCTTTCTCTTTATCGCGAACAGTTAAAGCACTGGTTCAATCGGGCGGCGGACAAGGCCAGTCACGCGGCTGATTTGCCTTCGCTGATGGGCATGGAACGGATCATTCGATTCGGCAGCACCAGCACCGCGGTGAGCAGTGGCGACGACGATTTTCTCTCCTCCGTGGTGCAATGCCCAAAGGGTGGAAAGCTAGAGATAGAGAGCAAGTTTGAATCGGTTTATGACATCCCTGTGGGGAATATTCAGGTCGATGTGATTGCGCTTGAGAGCGGCGAAACGACGCTTGTCACGCTTGATGAAAATGGCAAAGGGACGTTCAAGGGGGATGAGGGCAAGTTCTACCGCATTCATGTCCACAACGAAGTCACACCGCAGCACGTCGATGATCTTTTCTCTTCCTACGATGGCCTGACGAAAGAGCTCGAAAACTGGCTGCAAGATGAATGGAAGACATTCAAGCCGAAGTGGTCGGAATCTTCTGCGGTTGCTGTAGGCAATGGAATGCTCGCGGGAAGTTGGGCGGCAATCGAGGGCGTGTGGGACGGCATCGGCCTGCTTTCGGACATCCTCAAGGATCCGGGGAAGTTTGGTGAGCGGTTGGGTGAGAGCGCCACAGCGCTGAAGAACCTCGCGGAAACCGCTCCGGATGTCATGGAGAAAGCCCAACTGCTGGCCAGTGACGAAGCGGCGCTGTGCCTACTGTTACGCACCGCCAGCCTCTGGTTGGACATGCTGCCTCCCGGCGAGATCGCCGGCAAAACCGCCGAAGCCGTGTCGACGGTGGTGGTGCAACTGTTGATCGACATCCTGATCGGCATCGTTCTGACGTTCGCTGCAGCCGGGGCCGGTATCGCCTATTTGACGATGCGGCTGGCTAATCGAGCTGCGCAATTACTCAGCGCTGTCCTGCGCCTCGTCAAAGCGATTTTCACGATCATCAATGGCTTCATCAGCTACGTCGACCGCTACAAGAAAGTTGCTGCCCGAGGCGTTGCTGCCGGCATGAAAAAAGGCCGGATGCAGTTGAGCTGGAGCGCACGTCGCAATGCGTCCCTGAAGAAAGACGAACACCACGACAACGCCCCGGATCAGGCGAAAAACCCTAACGGCGACAGCGCCGATTGTGTGCCGCTGACCTGCACCAACAACTGCCCGGTGTCGATGGTCACCGGCGAAGAACTGCTGACCCTCACCGACGGTGCGCTGGACGGCATCCTGCCGTTCGACTTCACCCGGCTCTATCGCACCAGCGCCGCCGAGATCGATATCGGCCTCGGTTTCGGCTGGAGTCACAGCCTTGCACATCGACTGGAAATCGATGGCGACACCGTCATCTGGATCGACCACGAAAACCGCCGTACGACCTTTCCGCTACCGAGTACCGAGCGCCCGTCGATCCACAACAGCCTGTCGCGGGCAGCGATTTATCTGGGCGATGAACCCGAAGAACTGATCCTCGCCCTGGCTGGAGAAAAAGCGCGGTTTTTCCACTTTCGTGCAGGACGTCTGACAGCGATCAGCGATGCCTATGGCAATCGGCTGACGGTGCAGCGGGATACATCTGACAGGATCAAGCGCCTCGACAACGGCGCAGGGCGCGCCCTGCGATTGCGCTATGACCGCAGCCATTTGGTCGCCGTCGACTATCAGGTTTTTGTCCCGGCCCAGACCCTCGACGAGGCTTGGCACACCGAGCAGACGCTGGTCAGTTACAGCTACGACGAACGCGATCAACTGATCGAAGCAACCAATGCCGCCGGCGAAAGCGAACGTTACGACTACGACGATCAGCACGTCATCCTGCAGCGGCAGTTGGCCGGTGGGGCGAGTTTCTTCTGGGAGTGGGAACGGTCCGGCAAGGCTGCCCGATGTGTCCGGCATTGGGCGTCGTTTGCGCAGATGGACGCGCGCTACGTCTGGGATGACGAGGGCAGTGTCACCGTTCAGAACATCGATGGCAGCGAAGAGGTTTACGTCCACGACGACCGGGCGCGGCTGGTGCGCAAGGTCGAACTGGACGGTGGCGAGCACCTCAAGGCCTACGACGATCAAGGTCGGTTGCTTGCCGAGCAGGACCCGCTCGGCGCCGTCACCGAATACCGTTACGACGAAGTCGGACGGCTGGTTGCGCTGATTCCGCCGGACGACGAACCGACGGCCTACGAGTACCGCAGCGGTTTCCTGCATGCGCGTTATCGCGGCAAAGCGGTGTGGAAATATCAACGCAACGTCCAGGGCGACGTCACCGAAGCGACCGATCCCGACGGTCAGGTCACCCACTATCACTACGACGACAAAGGGCAACTGCTATCGATCCGTTACCCGGACACCAGCCGGCATGTGTTCGTCTGGAACGCCTTGGGGCAGTTGGTTGAGGAAACGCTGGCGGATGGTGGTGTGCGGCGGTTTTCCTACGACGCGCTGGGGCGGCAGATTACCCGTCAGGACGAACACGGCGCCGTCACCCAGTACCAATGGGATGCCGTTGGCCGACTGATCCAGACCACGCTTCCTACCGGCGCCAGCCGCGCGTTCAGCTACAACGCCTACGGCAAGATCACCGCCGAACGCGATGAACTGGGTCGCGTCACCCGCTACGAATACGTCGACGACCTGCACCTGGTCAGCCGCCGCCTCAATCCCGACGGCACCCAACTGCAGTACCGCTACGACAACGCCCAGTTGTTGCTCACGGAAATCGAAAACGAATCCGGCGAAAAATATCGCCTGGACTACACGCCCAATGGCTTGATCCGACAGGAAACCGGATTCGACGGCCAACGCACGGCGTACGCCTACGACCTCAATGGCCAGCTGCTGGAGAAAACCGAGTTCGGCGAGGACGGCTCGCAGCTGATTACCGCTTACGAGCGAGACTCGGCCGGACGCCTACGGGTCAAAACCCTGCCCGACGGCATCAAGGTTGAATACCACTATGACAGCCTCGGCCGACTGGTCAGCGTCGACGACGGCCACGACCATCCGCTGGAATTCGAGTACGACCAACAGGACCGCCTGATCACCGAGCATCAGGGCTGGGGGACGTTACGTTATGGCTACGACGCCTGCGGCCAGCTCAATCGCCTGCGCCTGCCGGACGGCAGCAAACTCGATTACCACCACGCCAAGGGCGGCGCGCTGACGGCCATCGACCTCAACGGCGCACGACTGACGTCGCATACTTTCTTCGCCGGTCGCGAACTAAACCGCCAACAAGGCCTGTTGCTCAGTGACTATCAATATGACGAACAGGGCCGTCTGAAAGCCCACGCTGTCAGCCAACACCTCCAACCGCTGTATCGCCGCGATTATGCCTACAGCGCCAACGGCAACCTCGACAGCCTCGCCGACACCCGCCACGGCCAACGCCATTACCAATACGACCCGCTCAACCGCCTGATCCGCGTCCGTCACACCCGCGATCAACAACCGGAAAGCTTCGCCCACGACCCGGCGGGCAACCTGCTGATGCAGGATCGCCCCGGCGCCGCGACCGTCAAAGGCAACCGCCTGTTGATGCAAGGCGACCGCCACTACGACTACGACGCCTTCGGCAACCTCATCCGCGAACGCCGCGGCACCGGGCAAAAACTGGTCACCGAATACCGCTACGACTGCCAGCACCGCCTCATCGGCGTCACCACCCCGGACGGCCACAGCGCCAGCTACCGCTACGACGCCTTCGGCCGCCGTATCAGCAAAACCGTCGACGGCAAAACCACCGAGTTCTTCTGGCAAGGCGACCACCTCATCGCCGAAAGCAGCCGCGAGCATTACCGCAGCTACGTCTACGAGCCCGGCACTTTCCGCCCGCTCGCCATGCTCGACGGCAAAGGCCCGCGCAAGGCTTGCCCGTTTTACTACCAGCTCGATCACCTGGGTACGCCGCAGGAATTGACCGATTTTGGTGGCGAGATTGTCTGGTCGGCGAAGTACAACGCCTACGGCAAAGTCACGCGCCTCGCGTTCGGTGGGGGAGAGCAGCTACAGCAACCGTTACGGTTTCAGGGGCAGTATTTCGATGCCGAGAGCGGCCTGCATTACAACCGGCATCGCTACTACAATCCGGATGTTGGTCGGTACCTGACGCCAGATCCGATCAAGTTGGCGGGCGGGCTGAACCAGTACCAGTACACGCCGAATCCGACGGGGTGGGTTGATCCGTTGGGGTTGAGCGGGAATTGCCCGCCGCCGAATAAGCCGGATTGTAAGGTGCCGGATGATGTTTCTAGCGCTAAGGTTGATGAGGGTGGACCGGAGGTTCCAAGTGCTCGGACCCATTTTCCAAGTGATCCTCATGAATTAACCGAGGCACTTGGTGTTGAGCCCGTTATTTCGACTACGCAACACGGCACGCGGAGGATGCTTTGGGAGCCGAACTCAAATACGCGAATCAGATTTGAGAGTCACCCAGGAGATTCGGGGCCGCATAACCCAAGGCATCATGGTGAACATTTTCATATTGAGGTGAAACCCCATTTGCTTAGTTGGGGGCAAGCAAAGAAACATAAGGCTATAACAAAAGTTAAGCCTCAAGACTATAAGTTGGGCGGGGGCTCAGGCTTCACGTCCGGCGAAAAACATCCAGGAATCTAATATGGAAACGCTCGCTTTTTCAGATGGGACAATTTTAGGTGTGATGGGGCGCCAGGGAGAGGTGGTTGTTGAGTTTGTGGACTGGCAAGAACGGTGTTGGTCGGTTTTGTTCAGGGGGGCGATTGCTTACAAAAGTATCAGTTCTGAGGGAGAAGAAATCTCTGACTTGCTGGAGCTGAGTGAGACAGACTTTTCTAAAGAGGTGGAATTGGTCGATGGGGACAAGGGCACAAGCTATTGTTTTGTTTCGGCTTGGAGTGATGATGTGGTGCTGACTATTGTTGCCGAAGGTTATGTGGCAAAGCTTTCAATAGGCTAGGTTTTATTGTGTTTGTAATCTGGGCTGTCTGTTGATTGTTTGGGGTGTAACTATTTTGTTGGGT